>JAVVPJ010000190.1:0-2849 GCA_036655815.1 Oscillospiraceae bacterium | reverse complement strand
CGAGTGTTTCAACCGCAGTCAGCTTGCGAATAATCGCTTTCTTCTTTGACATGTTTGTAACTCCGATTGAAAGAACAATGGTAACAACCGCCGCAAGCCCTTCCGGAATCGCCGCAACCGCCAAGCTGACAGCCAACATAAAGGTGTCGATCACGACGATGGTGGACAGACTGCCCGCTTTGATGATGCCGATCACAAAGATGAACACACTGATGATCAACACCAGTCGTGTGAGAATCCGGCTTAGACCCGCCAGCTTAATTTGGAGCGGGGTGGCCTCCTGTTGCGCCTGTGACAACGCTGTCGCGATTTTCCCCATTTCGGTGTCCATGCCGGTCGCACAGACCACTGCGGTTCCGTGTCCATAGACCACAATGCTGCCCATATAGGCCATGTTTTTGCGGTCCCCCAGGGTGATCTCCTGATCCCCTGCAAGGCCCTCTGCGGTTTTGACAACTGGAACCGACTCGCCCGTCAAGGCCGCCTCATCAATTTTCATGGAGGCGCATGAGAGAATCCGTGCATCGGCTGGAACGGAATCTCCTGCTTCCAGCACCAGCACATCGCCTACCACGAGATCTTCGCTGCGCACCGTGACGTGATGGCCATTGCGCAGCACTTTTGAGGTCGCGGCGGTCATTTCTCTGAGTGCCGCGATGGCCTCCTCCGCTTTGCTTTCCTGAACTACGCCGAGCACGGAGTTGAGAATCACCACAAAAAGAATAATAAAAACGTCCGCAAATGATTCCCCTGAATAGGCCGATGTCACGCCTGACAATCCCGCCGCGACAAGCAACACCAAAATCATTGGATCTGCCAATTGAGAGAGAAACCGATGCAGGAGCGAGACCTTTTTTGCTTCCACCAGCTTGTTTTTTCCGTTCTCCTCAAGCCTCTTCTGTGCTTCTTCACTAGAAAGTCCGTTATGGCCTGTTCCGAGTGAAGAAAGGACCTTTTCTTTGTCCATGAGATAATGCTTCATTACGGGTCATCCCTTCCTTTTAATTTGGTGCGTGCTAACAACAAAAAGACCCAAGCACAGTTATATGAACTGAACTTGGATCAAAATTCTCAAGCACAGGCAAACTGTACATGAGTCTCGTCATTTAATGCAAGCCAGACCACACAGGCCGGGGCTGTTGACTTGCCACGCATACACGCTAACTACTCCCTCACAAGTATGAAGTTTGCTTTAGTATACAGGATCATTTGTCCGTCGTCAAGAGATATTTTGCAAATTTCATCATCTCTTTCCAGAACATGAAAAGGACGCGTGGGCATTGTTCCATGCTCCGTCCGGCTGTGGTGTGGCGCAAGACATGAAACAAGCAGCAATCAGTGGTGAATCATCCCTGACGCCGCCATCGAGACAAAATCATCGCGCGCCACAATGATGTGGTCAATCACGTACACCGAAAACGGTTCCAACGCCTTGGCCACGATCTTCGTCACCTGACAGTCACTGTCCGAGGGGATGGCAAATCCCTGCGTGTGGTTGTGCGCCAGCACCACAGCCGAAGCCGAAACAGCCAGTGCCGCCTCAATAATCTTGCGCAGATCTACCGAAACGGCATTGAGGGTCCCCTCTCCCACTTGGACGTAATTGAGCAGTTTGCCTCTGCGATCCAGACAAATCACATAAAGAAGCTCGTTATTGTGTCCCACAAAATGAGGCAGGATAAACTGTCCCAGTTTGTCGGGGGAATCAAGCCGGTCCCCGCCGTCACATTTGTCCGACAGATAGCAGCGGGAAATCGATGGGATCATCTTGATCAGAGCGGCCGCAGACGGCCCAACGCCTTCCACTTCGAGGAGCGCTCGATAGGGCGCCTCCAGCACCCCGGACAGCGAACCAAACTGTTTCAAAAGTCGATGTGCAATGATGTTGGTATCCGTACGCGCAATGGCATAAAACAGGAGCAGCTCCAGCACGGCATGCGGTTCAAATCCATCAAGATCTTCCCGCAAAAAACGTGCCCTGAGCCTCTCACGATGTCCTTCATGCAAATATCCCACGTTCCTTCCTCCCAGCAGCATCCATCACTTTTGTGAATTTTAGTTATTATTATAGCTGGTTGCTTTGAAAAATGCAAAGCCTATTCCTCATCGCTCAAAAGTGTGTTATGATCATCTTTGAAATGACAGAGGATGAAATGAGGGCTCCTATGAAATGCTATCAGATCAAGGCCAATGATGCAGGTCAACGGCTGGATCGCTTTGTGCAAAAGGTGGCGCCACGGTTGCCTGTCTCAATGTTGCAACGCTCCATCCGCATCAAGCGTATCAAGGTCAACGGACATCGTGCACAAAACAACCAAATGCTCACCATCGGGGATGTGGTTGAGCTTTATCTCAACGACGAGTTTTTCATGCCGGATGAGGCGTCCCCTCTCGGCTTTCTCGCAGCGGGGCAGGAGCTTGACATTCTCTATGAGGACGAAAACCTCATGCTGGTCAACAAGCATCCCGGCCTTGTGGTGCATGAGGACGATGCGGGGGAACGCGACACACTGATCGCCCGCATTTTGCGTCACCTTTATGAGGCGGGCCAGTACAACCCCTGTGATGAGAATTCCTTCTCCCCGGCCCTGTGCAATCGCATTGACCGTAATACAAGCGGCATTGTGATCGCAGCAAAAAATGCCCAGACGCTGCGCGTGGTCAATGCGTTGCTGCGGGAACGGCTCATTCATAAATACTATCTCTGCCTCACGCATGGAAATCTGACGCCTCCCGATGGTCTGCTAAAGGGCTATCTTGTGAAGGATGCCGAGGCAAATCGCGTACAGGTTTTGGATGCGCCTGCTCCCGGCGCAAAAACCGCACTGACCAGTTACCACACGCTGCAA
>JAVVPJ010000189.1:0-2874 GCA_036655815.1 Oscillospiraceae bacterium | reverse complement strand
AGAAGGATCCGTATGCCTCGTCGGACGTTGGAATGCGACAGGCTGCTGGAAATCCCTGACAGCACCATCAGCGATCCGGCAATGACATCTCTGACGCTCTGCATTTGCCATCCCCAGAACCAAGGCATGTTCCATCCAAAGACAACTGCAAGATCATATCCCAGATGGTATAGAACCACTAACGCCATCAGCAACCCCCGAAGCTCATCGAGCAGGCAAAGGCGGCTTGTCCTGGATCGGCCCATTGGCATCCCTCCCACGCAATAACGGTATCATAGCACATTTTTTCAAACTTGTCATCGCATCATCAATCTGCTATAGTAAGAAAAAAGCTTCCAAGCGATTTAACGGCAACACATTCCAACCGCTGCAGCATATCCCCTGATGGGATGTGCTGCGGCATTGTTTTGAGGAGGCATGCCATCATATGAAGCAAAGCACAACCCGTCAGATTACTCTGGCGGCCATTTTCACGGCAGTGGGGATTTTGTTTCCCCAACTCTTTCATCTGTTTGGCGCAACAGCCGGAAAAATTTTTCTGCCCATGCACATTCCAGTGCTGTTGTGCGGCATGGTCTGCGGTCCCATGGCAGGGGCGCTGTGCGGCATGGTCACACCACTCCTTTCCGTGGCACTCACCGGTATGCCGGAGCTGTTCCCACAGGGGGTTGTCATGATGTGCGAACTGTGCGTTTATGGGCTGGTAGGGGGGCTGTTATCGGCCCGCCGCATCAATATTTACGTTATGCTCATCGCTACCATGCTGGCCGGTCGCATGGTTTCTGGGCTGGCATTCGCCCTGCTGTTTGGGCTAATGGGTACGCTCTACACTTGGTCGGCCTTTTTTGCAGCTGCATTTGTGACGGCACTGCCCGGCATTCTCATCCAGCTCGTAGTTTTGCCGCCTCTTTCTTTGGTGCTGGCTCACGCGGGACATGTAGGCCGTCTGCCCAGTTAACCCATTGCTCGCTCAACGGTTGCGCGGCGGCTTATAAACAAACAGCTCGCACTGACCGAGCCTGTGATCCTCTGTCATCAGCACGAGCATATTGTTCTATTACACGGTGAACCCGTTGTATCTTGAATGATGATCACGGCAGATGAGGGATGATTCATCCAATGTGTTCACTGGAATCCGATCCCATTGTTTTGGAAATGACCTTTCCTAATTGCGTGTTCGCATAGATTGCCATTGCGTCAAAGGTGACCTGCACCAAGGCCTCAACAGCACTGCGCGGAACGACAATCCGCAGGGGCGCAGGGATGAAATTGAATAGTTCTCCTACAACCCATTCAAACTTTGTCCCCCCCATTTTGGTGGCGTCCTTATACATCTTTTCGGCCTGCGTAATCAATGTGTTTGCCTGATGACTGAGCAGTGCATGGGTTCGAAAATAAAGAGCTAGAAAGCCTAGTAGCACCAAGATGATGCTTTTTATCAGTTCCACTACAAAGTCCATATACAATTATTCCTCCCCACAAGCGCGGCATGCGGCTGCTGTATTCCTGCGGTCGAATCATCGTCCGCATTTCATCATATGCAAGTGGATCAAATTGTGCTTTTATGCGGATTTTGGTACAAATGGCTGACATGATGGGGGGTCTTATCTCATGGTGTCATGGCTTCCAATGCCCTATATATGCCAAAATAAGGTGTCAGGTCAAATCCTAGAACAAAGAAGAATCGCGCTGTCCGGGCAATCTGCTTCTTGTCCTTCTTTTGCACGTAATTTGCAGGCGTTATAAAACAAGTCTGGTCATGTTGCTCCAGATTCTGTTCTTTGGACGAATAGGCGCGATACAGTTTCCTGCCATCCAGTTCCCCAAGCTGGGCGCTTGTCAGCCGGACGGGTGCGTTCGCTGGTCATCATATTTCATCGTTTCGCGCAAGTATTAGTGATGAGGCCGCTCATATCTTTTAAGCTGGTCTTTCACTTTAAAATATGTATTCATCACGAACTGATTCTAACGAAAACAACGAGGTTAGGAAACCCTTTTGGGCGCCTAATCTCGTTGCTTTTTTGAACCTATTTTGCAACAGGTCCAGAACCTTTCCGCTTCTGGCGATCGATCACCTTTAAAAGCAGTGTGCGGCTATTCTATTGAGATCGCTGGGCAGGCCTCATACACGTTGTATATGATGCATTTTGAACAGCTTTCGCGCCAGTTTTACCAACTCATACCAGAACACTGCTGCAAAAGAAATGCCAACCGCAGTCCAAAAGAGATGCGTCGAAAGCGGGGAAAGCTTGAGCACTCCATTCAGAGGCGTATAAAGAATCAGCGTGAGCATCGCAAGAGTTCCAAGGTTAACCGCCCACATTACTTTGTCCTTTGCCAGCTGAATCATCGACCGCAATGCAAAATCGTGAGCCGAGCTGTTGACCTGAACCAAGAAAAGATTCGATAGCATGATCACAGTCAGTCCCATGGAGCGGGCAATAGGCGCATTCACCGGGTCGCTATCCAGAATTGCAAAATATGTGCCAAATGATGCAGCGAAGATCGCCAGGCCTTGCAGCGCACTCTTGCACAGCGGCCCCCATGTCAGCAGCTTTTCTTGCGGATTGCGTGGACCGCGATCCATAATGTCAGATTCAGCGGGCTGACGTTCCAAAATGATGGAACAAGTTGGATCGATCAGCAATTCCAGCAACACGACATGGAGTGGCAACAGTAGCAACGCGTTGGGCGCAATGCCGAGCATCGGCGCCAGCAACGACGAAAGGGCAATGGGAATGTGTATGGTGAGCACATAGCCTACCGCTTTGCGAATGTTGTCATAGATGCGCCTCCCGTCCTTGACTGTTTCCACAATGGTGGTGAAATTGTCATCCAGTAAAATGAGGTCGGCGGCTTCGCGTGAAACCTCGC
>JAVVPJ010000188.1:0-2941 GCA_036655815.1 Oscillospiraceae bacterium | reverse complement strand
GTGCTTTGTAAACGCAGGGCTAACCCACTCCCGCACACTTTCTTGCTTGGTGGCCGACACGCTGTCCCATGCGGGGCGCACGTTTGACGATGTTGGGCAGCTCGCTGTCTCGACCGGCCCAGGCTCATACACGGGGCTGCGCATTGGCCTTGCTGCCGTCAAAGGGATGTCGCTGGCGCGTTCCATTCCGTGTGCAGGCGTCTCCACTCTGCTGGCTTTGGCTTATAATGTGCGTTGCCGCGACGGTGTTGTCTGTGCCGTGCTCGACGCGCGGGTCGGGCAGGTGTTTGCGGCTCTTTTTGATGTACGCGGTGGCGTCGTCACCCGTCTGACCCCCGACGATGCCATGCCGCTTGTGGCCCTGGATCGTCTGATTCCTGACACCGCCATGGCCGTAGGAGACGGCGCGCAGATGGTCTGCCGGCAGATTCCCCGTCTCGTGCCGGGACCGGATCCATTGCTGTTGCAGCGGGCCTCCTCGGTGATCTGCGCTGCTTTTGCACAGGAAATCCCCTTTGTTGACGCGGGGCTTTTGCAGCCTGACTATCATCGCAAATCCCAAGCGGAACGCGAAAGAGAAATTAAAATTCATTCCATGGGAGGCACAATACTATGATTCTGGCCATTGGTAGCGACCACGGCGGCTTTGCTCTCAAGGAAGAGATCAAACAATTGCTTGTCAAAAAGGGCGTAGAATTTCGTGATTTTGGCTGCTATGACACGACCTCCTGCGATTATCCCGTGATCGGACGGCAGGTTGGTGAGGCGGTCGCCTCGGGGCAATATGATCGGGGACTGCTTTTCTGCGGCACCGGCATTGGAATCTCCATCGCTGCAAACAAGGTCGACGGCATCCGGGCTGCCTGCTGTTCCGACTGCTTTTCAGCAAAATACACCCGTCTTCACAACGACGCCAACATTCTGTGTATGGGGGGACGCGTCGTTGGGCCCGGTCTGGCAGGGCAAATGGTGGAGCTGTTTTTAGAAACCCCCTTTGAGGGTGGGCGACATCAGCGCCGCATTGACCTCATTACACAAATTGAGGCCGATCGCACCACATCCGATGCGCACGCTTGACACTGTGCTGCTTTGCCTGACCGGTCTGTGTGCCTGGCCGGTGCAGTCCGCAATCGGTTTCGGGCTTGGCTTTGCGTGTCTGGCGGTGTTGCCGTCCTGCTCACAGGCCGTCGCCACCTTGGGCTTGTGCGGCTGCATATCCGACTCACACAACGAAGTGACAGGCTTTCAGTCTGACCGGCAGTGTCAGCCCCGTTACCTTGCGCCATCTTGTTGATGGTTTTATGGCCTTTCGGGCGTTAAAATGCTGTTTTCATAGATGTATGCCCGTGCGCTTGGCCGGGTTGTCTTCACAGGCATTTCAAAATTAGATTGAACTAAATTGGAGGACTTGTCGAATGCTAACACCCATTATTACCGACCACCCGTTGATCCAGCACAAGCTCACACTGATCCGCAATAAAAACACAGCATCCAAAGATTTCAGAGAGTTGGTCAGTGAAATTGCCATGCTCATGTGCTACGAAGCCACCCGTGATCTCCCGCTCAAGGAGATCGAAATTGAAACTCCAATGTGTCCTACCCGCGCTCGTATGATTTCCGGACGCAAGCTCGCTTTTGTTCCCATTCTGCGAGCCGGTCTTGGAATGTGTGAGGGCATGCTGGCACTGGTTCCGGCCGCCAAGGTCGGTCATATTGGCATGTACCGCGATCCGGCAACCCATCTTCCTCATGAGTATTACTGCAAGCTTCCTGCGGATATTCAGGAGCGGGATGTGGTGGTGCTTGATCCGATGCTGGCGACCGGCGGTTCAGCCGTAGACGCCATTGATGCCATCAAACAGCATCATCCTCTCAGCATCAAGTTTGTCTGCATCATTGCGGCGCCTGAGGGCGTAGAGGTTCTTTCCAAGGCGCACCCCGATGTGCAAATCTATACCGCCTCTGTCGATGAGCGCCTCGACGAAAATAAATACATCCTGCCCGGGCTGGGCGATGCGGGAGATCGAATCTTTGGCACAAAATAAGCGATAGAATGGAGTGTCGTGTATGAGCATGCTTGAAAAGAAGACCGTAGAAGACGTCAATGTTGTCGGCAAAAAGGTTCTGGTTCGCTGTGATTTCAATGTTCCGCTTTCAGGGGAGACCATCACCGATGACAAGCGCATCGAAGCGTCGCTCCCCACCATTCGTTATCTGCTGTCTCATGGCGCAGCTGTGATCCTCTGTTCCCATTTGGGGCGTCCCAAGGATGGTTTTGAGGCTAAATACTCAATGAAGCCCGTCGCTGCGCGTCTCTGCACATTGTTGGGACAAGCGGTTATCCTGGCCGCCGACGTCGTGGGTGAAGATGCCGTCGCCAAAGCCGCAGCCCTGAAACCCGGCGAGGTCATGCTACTTGAGAATGTGCGCTTTCACAAAGAAGAGACAAAGAACGACCCCGCTTTCTCAAAGAAGCTTGCCGCGCTGGCCGATCTGTTTGTCAACGATGCTTTTGGCACCGCCCACCGCGCCCACTGTTCAACCACAGGTGTCGCCTCGTTTCTGCCCGCCGTCAGCGGTTTTCTGATTAAAAAGGAACTTGAGATTATGGGCGGTGCACTGGAAAATCCCCGTCGCCCCTTTGTTGCCATTCTCGGAGGCGCCAAGGTTTCTGACAAGATCGGCGTAATCAAGAATCTGTTGAGCAATGCCGACGCCGTACTCATCGGCGGCGGCATGGCTTATACGTTTTTCAAAGCGCAAGGCTCCTCCATTGGAACTTCCATCTGCGAGGATGAGAAGTTGGATGTTGCACGGGAGCTGTTGGCGCTTGCCCGTCAAAAGGGTGTTGTGTTGATGCTGCCGACCGACAATGTTGTTGCAGACCGCTTTGCCCCCGATGCTGCCATGCAAACAGTGGCCTCAACTGCCATTCCCGACG
>JAVVPJ010000187.1:0-2957 GCA_036655815.1 Oscillospiraceae bacterium | reverse complement strand
AATCTCATGCGAAAACAGTGTACAATATGGTTCACACCTCCAAACGCACAGTACTGTGCATCAACCGCACGGAGCAGGGGAGGAATAGCACTTGGATATTCTTGTGACACTCAACGCCGGCTATCTCAGGCCACTCATTGTGATGCTGACCTCATTGCTTTATCAGCATCCGGATCAATCATTTTCGATCTATGTCTTGCATCGTTCACTGACGAGAGAACAATTTGATTTGCTCAGGCGTGTGTGCCCCACGCGATGTACGGTTATTTCGGTTGAAGCACCTAAAAATTTCCTGGGAAATGCTCCAACCAAACGACGCTACCCCATCGAAATGTATTATCGGATTTTTGCGGCGAAGCTATTGCCGGAGCGGTTAGAACGGATTGTCTATCTTGATCCCGATCTGGTGATTCTCAACCCGCTGGATGCGCTGTGGAAGTTGAAATTTGAAGGGAAGCTCTTCGCGGCGGCTACCCATACCCGGGGAGAATCAGCGATGGGGCGCATCAACGAGCATCGGCTTTCCATGGCAGAAGGAAGCAGCTATGTCAATACAGGTGTGATACTGATGAATCTGGCACGGTTGCGCATGGAGCAGGATGAGGACGAGGTGTTTGACTATCTCCGCACGCATCGCCTGACCTTGATGCTGCCCGATCAGGACGTGTTCAACGCGGTCTACGGAGAGCGTATTTTACTCATTGATACGCTGCGTTACAACCTTAGTGAACGTGTATTCGGCTTGTACAATATGCGACCTGAGCAGTGGGGTCATCCGCTTGATATCCGTTGGGTGGAGGAACACACTTGCATCGTGCATTATTGCGGAAAGAACAAACCTTGGGGAAAAAATTATATTGGGGAATTCGATCGATTTTATCTGCGCTATGAGCGCATGGCGAGAGAGGCGGGCTTATTATGAATTGGTTGCGAAATTTTATGGCAGGACGATACGGCGTCGATCAACTTTCACTTGCGATGCTTGTGGCATATGTTCTGATGTCTCTGGTGGCATCGATGGCAGATTTTCAGATCTTCAACGTGGTGGCGTTGTTGTTGCTGGTGATTTGCTGGTTTCGCATGATGTCACGCAATACTTGGAAGCGGTCGGCTGAAAATCAAAAATTTCTTACTATGACGGCGCCTGTGCGTGGTTGGTTTGGCCGGGTGATGACGCGCCTCAAGGATCGCAACCATCGCTATTTTCAGTGTTCTGGTTGTCGGACCACGTTACGCGTGCCGCGCGGCCGCGGAAAAATTGAGATAACCTGTCCACATTGTGGGCGGCGTGTCGTCAAAAAGAGCTAGGGAAACCGCAACCTGTAACGGCGATTGACAAAAAGGTTTTCACCATGCGCTTGAGGGGGCGCGAGGATGGTTGCAGTGCAGTGGAAATGCTGAAAAATATCTTGCCAAGAAGCATTGACATTTTCGCAAAATGAGGTATAATGGGTGATGCTTCCTATTGAGCACTGCCGAATTGTGTAAAGGTAGCACGACAGACTCTGACTCTGTTTGTCTGGGTTCGAATCCTAGTTCGGCAACCAAAAACAGCCATTAAAGCATACGCTTTAATGGCTGTTTTTATGGATCATGATTTAAAAACCAAATCACGATCAAACGGATGGCTCTTTGAGGACGGTGTTAGCATCTCGGACGTTGGGAGCGGATATCATTGAATTTTATGCGCCAAATGCCGAATGCGCGGCTTGCAACAGCCGTTCGGTCAGCTCAACAATGGCAAATCGCGCCTCATAGCAAGGGGCGTCACTTAGTGCACGGATGCGCGTCTCAATGCCTTCACAAGCAGAGGGCGTAGCGGCGGGGATACAGAGAGGCGGATACATGACACACCACCAGTTGTGTCCACCACCGTCTCCAAGCACGACGCGGAGGGCATGGTAATTTCCGGCCGGCATGATGACGCCGGGGGCATATGTGCGGGTGTCAAAATACATTTCGGTGACGGATACTGATACCGGACAGGAAACGCCCTCACGTGCAAGCACTTTTTTTGCGGTCAGAGCAATGTCATTGGATAAATAGGTCGCCAGAAAAGTGGCCTCTTGGGCGCTATTGCCCGCCCCAAGGAGGGAGGAATATTCGTCCAGAATGGCATCACGCACCTCAAGCTTGAGCTGCTGGTCGCGGTCGGTATCAGAATTGGCCACGATGTGTAACCGCAGAGAATCGGCCCGTACGGCGGCACATAAATCCCAAAAATGGAAGAACGTCACGCTCAACATCAAAAGAATAAGAGATAAAGCCATAGAAAGCACAAGCCGATCTGTTTTTGTCATATAAAATACCTGCCTTTTCTGTCGTGGGGCAATGCCCTCTTATCACAGAATTGGCAGGTTTTCACATTTTTATACCAAAGGCTGCAGTACAACGCCGCGTTTTGCGGGCCGTGTACATAGAATAATGCGTCCCGAACCGGCAAGCGCCGACGCAGCTGCACGGGCCTCTTCCTCCATGGAAAACAGCCCAAAAACTGCGGTGCCTGAGCCGGTCATAGAAGCACCCAATGCACCCGCTGCCCGCAACGCTGCTTTTAACACGGCAACCTCTGCAACCGGACAGGAAGCCTCCAGCGCGTTGCCGCAATGCGCTGCCACAGCACCCAATGAGCCGTCCTTGAGGGCTTGACGCAGTGCATCTGAGTTAGGCTGAGTCGGAGGTGATGTGAGCGCATCATAGCGTGCAAAGGCCTCAGGCGTGCGCATTCCTTCTGCTGGGCGCACAATGACGATTGAGCAGGAAGCCAGGGCGGGCAAGGGCGTGAGCCGTTCGCCCACGCCTTCGGCCCATTGGGTTCCACCTGTCAGACAAAATGGCACATCGCTTCCGACACACAGTCCCAATTCAGCGAGTTTCTCCTGCTCGAGTGGTTCCCCAAACAGAACATTCAATCCCAGCAGTGCAGCAGCGGCGTCGGCACTGGCAGTACCGAGCCC
>JAVVPJ010000186.1:0-2962 GCA_036655815.1 Oscillospiraceae bacterium | reverse complement strand
GGCGCCAAGGTGCTGCGCCCCAAGGAGCTCTACGTCATCAAGGCACGTAAGGCCTAAGCACGTTCCCCTTTTCTTTGCAAAAAGAAAAGGGAAAGCCAAAAGAAACGTCTTTTACACACAAAAACACAACATTTCTTTTGTCGTACTTTTCTTTTTGCAAAGAAAAGTACGCGTGCTCTAGTGCTCTCGTGCTCTAGTGCTCTCGTGCACAGAGAAAGTGAAAGGAAGGGAATTTGATGGCAGCAACGGGAATACGTCCGACGAAGCTGGGGTGGAATTCTGGCACGGGAATGCCGGCAGCGGTCGCGATTGACGCGACGGATGGAGCGCTGGTTGATTTTTCGGCCGCAGACAGCAGGATCCTATTATTTTTAGAAGCAGCGAGTGCGGCGACGGCGACGATCAAGCGGGGGAATGGGCTGCAAGGGATTGGGGAGCTTGTGGTTGGGGTTCCGGCGAATGGGCGGGTGTGCGTGGTGCTGGAAAGCATGAAATTTGTTGATCGTCAGGGAGCGCAGCGAGGAAAGCTGCATGTGACAGGGGCAGGGATCAAGGTGGCGTGTGTCGAGCTGCCCTAATGGGGGAAAACGAATGACAGGACAGGAGCTTTTGCGAGAGGCCTGCGCGTTATTTTTTGATTCTGACACGGGCTATTATGAGCCCTATGCGGCGGCGCAGATCAACACGCTGCTGGCAGACACGTTTGAGGTGAACAACAATTTGCGTCGTGCGCAAGGCAAGCCGGTGCTGGGAGAGATCTTAGCGCTTGGGACGTTGGCACAGGAGATTGGGTATGAGGAGGCGCTGGTGCGTTCGGCGTTCGGGTATGGCCTTGCCTCGCGCCTGCTGTTTGACGACAACGATGGGGGACGACAGGCGGTGCTGGAGCAGCGTTATCGCGAGGCGGTGGCGCGCTGTGATCGGGGCTGGGTGCGACTTGCGCGGGGGACGGGAGGGCGATGATGCGAAATTTGCGCTATCCGCAGGAAAACGCTGTTTTCACGACGCGTTATGGCGGATTTCGTGGGGTCGATCTCTCAACCGATGCGCTGCTGGTGGATGAGCGGCGCAGTCCGTGGGCGCCCAATTTAATCTCTGACACAGGGGGCATGCCAGAAAAGCGTGTGGGCTGGCAGACGCACGTCACGCTTGACGCGCCGATCAATGGGCTGTTTCAGGCGACGATCGAGGGGGAATCGCATCTGCTGGCGCATGGCGGGACCCGGCTGTATGAGCTTTCGGGGGCTTCTCCGGTGGTGCTGCGCGAGGGTCTGCGAAATGGCAAATGCACGGCGGTGTTCATGGCAGGCAAGCTCTATCTTTTCACCGGCGCGCAATATCTTTGCTATGACGGGATCGCGGTGGCGCCGGTGGTGGGCAAGATCCCGGAGGTGGTGATCGGGCGCACGCCGTCGGGCGGGGGCGGGACGCTGTTGGAGACGCCCAACCTGATCGAGCCAAAATGGATGGATGGCTTTCTGGGCGATGCCAGCGCGGTGGAATATCAGCTTTCCTACAGCGCACTGGATGCCACGCCGGTGTCCGCGCAGCTGCTGCAAGCCGACGGCACCTGGAGCACGGTGGCCGAGGGCGCGGGCTTGACCGTCAACCGTGTGACGGGCAAGGTGACCTTTGCCACAGCGCCGGGGGTGACGCCCGCTGCCGGACAGGACAATGTGCGCATTACGGCGGGCAAGACCCGGGCCGGACAGGGCGAGCTGGTGACAAAGGCGAAGGTTGTGGCGTCTTTCAACGATTCGGTGATGTTTGCGGCGGGCGCCAAGCGCGGCATTGATGTTCACAGTGGGTGGAACGATCCGACCTATTGGCCGGAGATGGGCTATGATCAGGTGGGCACGGATGAAACCGACATCATGGGCTATCTGTCCGTCGGGGAATATCTCGCCGTCATCAAGGAGGACAACGAGCAGGATTCCACAATCTTTCTGCGCTCCGCCGCGACGGTGGACGGCCAAACAGCCTATCTGCGCAAGCCCGCCGTCACCGGCATTGGTGCGGTGAGCCGCACGGCTCTCGGCACGCTGCGCGGCGAGCCGCTGTTTCTGTCCCGTCAGGGCGTGTTTGCCCTCACCTCGAACCTGCTCACGTCCGAGAGGATGGTGCAAAATCGCAGCTATTTTGTAGATCGGCTGTTGACGCGCGAGGCGAATCTCGAGCTGGCGGTTACGGCAGAATGGGATGGCTATTTTCTCATCTGCGTCAATGCGCGCTGCTATGTGCTCGACGGAAAGCAGAACAAGGCCTCTCGCCAACAGGCGAGCGACTATGTTTATGAATGCTATCACTGGGATCATGTTCCGGCGGTCTGCTTCATGCAGCGCGGCGGCGTTCTCTGGTTTGGCACGGCCGACGGACGGGTCTGCCGCTTTTCCAACGACCGCACCGACATGTCGCGCTATTCTGACGACGGCGCCGCCGTTGTGGCCTCATGGAGCACACGCGCCGACGACGACGGCGATTTTATGCGCCACAAACGCCTCCTGCGCCGTGGCAGCGGCATCCTCATCAAGCCGTATACCCATTCCAGCACGGAGATTCTGCTCGAAACCGAACACGATTATGGCTTTGTCGCGGCATCCGCACGCATGGATTCGTTTGACTTCAACGATCTGGATTTTGCACGCTTTTCCTTCAACACCGGGGATAAGCCACAGGCCATTCCCCTCGCGGACCGCGTGCGACGCTACCAGACCCTCCAAATCACCGCGCGCAACGCCCAACCCGACGAGGGCTTTGGCGTTTATGGCATCATCAAGCGCTTTTGCCGCGAGGGGATCGTGCGCTAAACACAAAGCATCACCACATCCGGCGCGTGCGCAAGACGCGCCCTGCATGATTTCAGCAAAGGGAGTGAGCTCGTGGCCTTGGCCAACCTCAAATTCAAGGATTCTGATTTTCACGGGCAGGACCTTGCAAGCCTGCCCGATCGCCCCGGCACAGC
>JAVVPJ010000185.1:0-2977 GCA_036655815.1 Oscillospiraceae bacterium | reverse complement strand
GTGAAGGAAATGTATGAGTTGACCATTAAGGCGTTTAATTATGCGGAAAAATACCGAACCCCCGTGCTGCTCATGACGGATGAGGTCATTGGCCATATGCGTGAGGGCGTGGTATTTGAGGATGACTATGAAGTGATCGATCGCGTGAGGCCGTCTCAGGCTCCCCGTGCCGATTATCTGCCATATACCTGCGTCGGGAACTCCAAGGTGCCGCCAATGGCCAACTATGGAGAGGGCTATCGGTTCCATGTGACTGGCTTATCTCACAGCGAGTCGGGATTTCCCACAAACTCTGCTGATGTGAACGAAAAACTGGTCACCAGAATCTGTGCCAAGGTCAACGACGATGTAGACAAGATTGTGATCAACGACCTTTTTTTTACAGAGGATGCTGAGGTGCTGCTTGTCGCCTACGGTTCGGTAGCCAGGGCTGCGCTGCATGTTGTTAAACAGATGCGTGCGGCTGGCATTTCGGCGGGGCTGTTCATTCCCAAGGTGCTTTGGCCTTTCCCGGAGAAGGCACTCAAGGCAGTTCTGAGCGAACATGTCCGTCAGGTCATCGTCCCCGAGATGAATCTGGGCCAGTACGTTCTTGAAGTGGAGCGTGTTGTGAGCGGAAAATGCCCAGTCACGCTCATCGGAAAGGCTTCAGGAGAACTTTTCAAGGCCGAGGAACTCTATGAAAAAGTGATGGCGGTGATGAAGCAATGAGCGACGTGTTAAGCTATCTCAGACAAAACAAATTGCCCCATATTTGGTGTCCCGGATGCGGAAATGGCATAGTGATGAGCAACCTGATTCGCGCCATTGATACCGTGGGCTTGGATAAAAACAAAACGGTCATCGTGTCGGGAATCGGATGCTCTTCGCGCGCGACCGGATATATGGATTTTGACACTCTTCACACGGCTCATGGACGCGCGCTGGCTTTTGCAACCGGCATTAAAATGGCCAACCCTGAGCTGAATGTCATCGTGATCTCGGGTGACGGAGATTCGGCGGCCATTGGCGGGAATCATTTGATCCATGCCTGCCGCCGCAACATTGACATCACGTTGATTATCATCAACAACAACATCTATGGAATGACGTCTGGGCAGTATTCACCCTTGACCCCCACTGGTGCGTTGGCTACCACGTCGGTTTATGGTAACATTGATCGCCCCTTTGATATTCCTCGCCTGACGGCCGGAGCGGGCGCCACTTATGTGGCAAGGGCTTCGGTCTACCATGTGGCACAACTCAAAAGCTACATTCAGGCTGGCATCCAGAACAAGGGCTTTTCGGTTATTGAGGCCATTTCCACCTGCCCGACCTATTTTGGCCGGAAGAACAAGCGCGGCGATGCGGCACAAATGATGGTGTGGCTCAAGGACCACTGCACCATGCTCAAACCCGGCGCCGTAGAGGACGACGACCCCAATGTCATAGGGGAATTCGTCAAGAAGACCGAGGCAGAATACACAGCCAGTTATGCCAAGGTCATCGAGAAGGCGGGAGGGAACAGATAATATGGGAGTACGCATTGAATTTCGTCTGAGTGGCTCCGGTGGTCAGGGTGTTATTTCAGCCGGAATCATTCTCGCAGCAGCAGCAGTCTATGATGGCAGGTATGCCATTCAGAGCCAGAGCTATGGTCCGGAGGCCAGAGGCGGCGCTTCCAAGGCTGAGGTTGTCATCTCCACTGAGGCGATTGATTACCCCAAGGCTACGGTTCCGGATTATTTGATGTGTCTTACCAATGAGGCTTTTCGTCTCTATGGCATGGTGGCTGATCCCAAAACAGTGATTTTTGTGGACTCCTCGATGGATACTGTTGATTCGGAAAGAAAGGTCATCAAGGTTCCAATCATCAAGACGGCGATGGAGATTAACCCGCAGGGCGCCAATGTCGTGGCTGTTGGTTTTCTGGTCGGCTACACCAAGGCTGTGACACGCGAAGCAACTGTTGCGTCTCTTAAGGAGCAGTTTCCTAAGTTCATGGAAAAAAATATTCAATGCGTCGAAGCGGGCTTTCGGTTCGCAGACGCGCTTCTATAACAGATCATGGTGAAGCGCTGTTTCCTCATTTGCAAGCCATATGGTTTTCGGCAGTGAGGGAACGGCAGCTTCATAACCCTTTACATTTTGCGCTTTCCACCCCTTCATATATGTTGCGCATGGCGGGTATCTGTCCGCCGCGTGGCACAAACGGAACCTGTTTGTTTTGCGACATACAAATGAACGTGAAAGGATGAACTGACTACTATGAAACCCACCAGAGTTGACCACGTCGGGATTGCAGTGACCAATTTGCAGGAGGCTTGCAAGTTCTATGAGTCTTTGGGACTTGCTTCGACCGGTGTCGAAGAGGTTGCAGAGCAGAAGGTCAAGGTCGCCTTTTTCCCCTGTGGGGACAGCGAGCTTGAGCTTTTGGAAAGCACCACACCCGATGGCCCAATTGCAAAGTTCATTGAGAAAAATGGCGGAAGAGGCGGCATCCAACACGTCGCCGTGCGTGTGGATGATCTCAAGGCCACCATTGCCAACCTCAAGGCGCAAGGCGTCAAGATGATCGACGAGGAACCTCGCTATGGCGCAGGTGGAGCCTCCATCGCATTTGTACATCCCAAGTCTACAGGTGGAATCCTGATCGAGCTGTCCCAAAGAGCCTGAGAGAAGATCCATATTCAATAATCCAAGGCCCTGCCCGAGGTTTCGAGCGGTCGGCCTTTGAGGAGGAAACAGCCAAACATGGACAAAAGAATCGAAAACCTGATTGAGCGTAGAGCAAAAATCACGGTAGGTGGTGGTCCAAAAAGGATTGCCAAGCAACACGAGAGCGGAAAAATGACGGCAAGAGAGCGCATTGAGACGCTGTTGGACGAGCAGAGTTTTGTTGAGATCGATGCCTTTGTTGAACACCGCTGCACCAATTTCGGTATGGAGAATACCGAGGCCCCCGGCGAGGGCGTTGTCACCGGATATGGCACCATTG
>JAVVPJ010000184.1:0-3012 GCA_036655815.1 Oscillospiraceae bacterium | reverse complement strand
CAGCCAACATGGGGCAGCTTGCGCCCACCTGTTTCCATCCGTGCAACAAATCCGGGCAGAAGTCCTAACCCTTCTGTTCTTTCAAATTCCATTCCAAACTCAAACAACATCTGCATGCCAAGGCAGATTCCCAGCAGCGGCTTTTTTGTTGCTTCTTCCTGCAACACTGCCGTCAACCCGTGCGCGGTTAATTGCCGCATCGCATCAGGGAACGCCCCCACACCCGGCAAAATAATGCCGTCGGCAGCCCGCAACGCCGCCGCGTCTCCTGTGATCTGCGTAGAAAGTCCCAGAAAATCGCAGGCATTCTTTACCGAAAAGAGATTGCCCGCGCCGTAATCGACAATGGCAATCATAGGTTCAATACCCCCTTGGTGGAAAGTACGCCTCCACCCGTTTCACGCACCGCCTCGCGCAATGCCCGAGCTGCCGCCTTGAAGAGTGCCTCTGCCTTGTGATGGTCATTGTCGCCATATAAAAGACTCAGATGCAGAGTGATGCCCGCGTTCATCGCAAAGGCATACCAAAACTCCCGCACCATCTGTGTTTCCATTTCGCCGATGGACGGATGCGTAAACGCCGCATCAAACACCAAATAAGGCCGCCCGCTGATATCCACCACAGCCTCAGCCAACGCCTCGTCCATCGGAACGCGAACGTTTCCGAAACGGGCAATGCCTGCTTTGTCTCCCAATGACTTGGCAAAAGCTTGACCTAAAACAATTCCAATGTCTTCGACGGTGTGATGACAATCGACCCTAAGATCCCCTTTGCAATGCACCGACAGCCCCAGACCGCCATGCAGAGCCAATGCGGTCAGCATATGGTCAAAAAAACCGATTCCCGTCTCGATTTTTGCCTCTTCTCCACCGTCAAGATACAGCGTGAGGTCAATGTCAGTCTCTCTGGTGGCACGTATAACATGGGCGCTTCTCATCTGGCGTCCTCCTTTGACTTTGTCACAAGGGTTTCCAACTCGTTCAGAACCATGGTCAAAGTCTCCTCATCAGCCAGACTGATGCGCAACAACTGGGAATCCACCAAACGCAGCGAAATTCCCTTGCGGTGTAGCCCCTCACAGATGACTTCTGCATCATCCAAGCGCATCAGCACATAGTTTGTCACGCTGGGATACACTGTCATGCGCCCATCAGCACGACGAGCCATCTCATTGAGCCGGTTCATCATCAGTGTCATCAGGCGCTTGGTTTCTGCCAGTGTGCGGACGCGTTGCTCTGGGTGGGAAAGCACAATACGCCCAACGAGCTGATCTAAGGCACTGACGTTGTATGCATCACGCACCGAGCGCAACGCATATGCCAAGCACGGCGTTGAAACAGCAAATCCCAGTCGCGCCCCTGCAAGCCCCACAGCTTTGGACAGGGTGCGCAACACGATCAGATTGTCATAGCGTCCGGCTAGATCCAGAATCGATTGATTGGCAAAGTCCATATAGGCCTCATCGACAACCACAAGACAGGACAGCGACTCAATGAGACGCACCACCTCATCGCGTGGCAACATCCCACCGCTTGGATTGTTTGGGTTGGAAAAAACAACCATATCAGCACTGTATAGACTTGCCCCTCCAATGAGGTCGTCGACCGTAAAGCTCATATCGATACGGCGCGGCAATTTTACGACTTTACGGCCAAAAATAGACGCATTCGACCAATAACTTCCAAAATCATGCTCGATCCCCAGCACCACGCCCTCATCCGGAATGAGTCGCCCCACGATCATGTTAATCAGCTCATCAGAGCCATTGCCCGGCACAACGCAGGAAGCGTCCGTTGCAAAGGCATCGGCAAACGCGCAGCGCAACGCCTCCGTGGTATCATCAGGATAGCGTTCAAACGCCATCTCCCGCACAGCTGCTGAGATTTCCTCTCGAATTTCATTAGAGAGCGGGACGCAACTTTCGTTGGCATCGAGACGGATGGGATAATCCTTACCACAGTAGGAAAAAGGGGTTAGCCTTGCAAGGCGCTCCGATAATCTCATTGCGCGGAACACCTCACTTCCACGGCGTTGGCATGGGCCGTAAGGCCTTCACGCCGCGCAATGGTCACAATATCCCCGGCACACTCTCGCAACGCATCGGCGGTGTAAGACAAAAAAGCACTGCGTTTGACAAAGCTGTCTACGCCAAGCGGGGAGAAAAAGCGTGCTGTTCCCCCTGTGGGAAGCACGTGATTGGGGCCAGCGTAATAATCGCCCAGCGGCTCTGGGGTATATTCCCCGAGAAAGATCGAGCCTGCGTTGTCGAGACATCCAACCAGCCGCATTGGCTCTCGCACCATGACCTCCAAATGTTCAGGTGCGAGGGTGTTGGCCCATTCAACCATCTGTGTCTCGCTCTCGCACAGCACAATTGCGCCGAAATTCATGAGAGACTGTTCGATGATTGCACGACGCGAAAGTGCCTGAATCTGGCGTTCCAGCTCCCGCTGCGTTTCGCCGGCTACCCGTGCACTGGTGGTTAGCAAAATTGCGGATGCGCGCCGGTCGTGCTCTGCCTGACCCATCAGGTCAGCAGCCACAAAGGCGGGATTGGCCGTATCGTCTGCCATGATCAGGATCTCGCTTGGCCCGGCAATCATGTCGATGTCGACTGTTCCGAACAGAAGACGTTTCGCCGTTGCAACATAAATGTTGCCTGGACCGACAATCTTGTCAACGCGGGGTACCTCCCCTGCGCCAAAGGCCATTGCTGCAACTGCCTGTGCGCCTCCCATCAAAAAGATGCGATCCACACCACAGAGGGCTGCTGCCGCCAGAATGTCGGGATTGGCTCGCCCGTCCTTCATGGGTGGCGTCACCATAATCAGTTCCTTCACCCCAGCGATCTTGGCGGGGATGGCATTCATCAGCACAGATGACGGATAGGCGGCTGTTCCTCCCGGCACATACAGCCCGACACGATCAAGTCCTCGCACTCGCTGACCGACAATTGTACCATCAGGACGCGCATCAAGAAAGCTCTGGGTTTTCTGTCGCTGATGAAAGGCA
>JAVVPJ010000183.1:0-3033 GCA_036655815.1 Oscillospiraceae bacterium | reverse complement strand
CAATCAGGCACAAGGTTCTCTTGATACTCATGGAACACTCCCCACTTTTCAAAGGTATTTTGAGTGTATGAACCATTCGGCGCATATTCATGTAGAAACAGTACTTTTTTTCATGAGATTTCATGCCTAAGTTTTGATCTTTAGTGTTCTTACATCGCGGTCGGTTCCATGTTTGTATTTTCCGTGCGTTACGCGGGCGTCACAAGGCTTCTGTGTATCTTCCGGAATGCCCCAATTTGCACCGACACGCTGTGCTCCAGCCACTCTTCCCTCTTTGCAGAGAACCGCCACGCGCCGTGCAGAAATGCCCCATTTCGCGCCTGTCTGCTTTGCGGACAATAACATCAAAGGACCTCCCCCATTTTCTCTTGGCCATAAAGCAACACCATATTTTGGCTTTTCGCCCACTTGATTGCAAGTGCCTTGACGTTCAGGTGCAGCCGTTGGTCTTCACTGACGATTTCAAGGTTGTCCGTATCGCCCCGTCTGATGCGTTCTACCAGACAGGTTTCACAGGGTCCATTCTGGTTGCCGCGCAACGTGCAAAAGCAAAAAGTGCCAGGCTGTGCGGTGGGAATCAGCTCTCGCATTTTCAGATTGGTGTACTCCAGCATATGTGTTTCGGGGTTAACGACACAAATATAGTCCGGCAGAACATCCAAAATTTCAAGACGTGTATGCAGGTTTTCCCACAAGGAATTCTCAGCTTTTTTCTTGAACAGGAATACACTGAGCACTTTGGAAAGATAGGATAGTTTTTCAATTTCTTCGGCTGTCCATATTCGGTACTCTTTGCACTCGTCAAAGCCAATGAATCCGCAGGTTTGTTCATCGTTCAAAATGGTTACTTTCAATGTGGAAAGCACACCTTTAGATTCTAAAATCCGGCTCAGATAAGTGGGAAGTTCTCGAACATCATTGCTATAAAGCAGACCATTGTGATCAAAGGAGTCCAAACTCGACTCGGTTCCCGAGGTAATCATGACCTTTTGCAGCTGCTCCATCACTGAGGCGATGCCGTCGTTGCACCACTCATAGATATTGCTTGTTGTGAGATGATTGTCGTCGTTTTCAAAGATGGCAACCCGGCTGACATGGTAGTGTTGCCCGATGGTAGCCAGTGCCATATTGATGCTCACGTTAAAGTCCTTAGAGGTATACAATAATTCAAAAATCTGTGCTTCCAGATTGTGTGATATTTTGAGATTTTGCAGCTCCTCATCATTGGTTCTGGTGCATCCAATCGGATATGTATGTGCATCCTTCGTGTGATAAAGGACAAACTGATCCTTTCCGTTTTGCTTCGCCTGATAAAGCGCAGCGTCTGCCTTGCGGTAAAGCACTTCAAAGGGATCTTGGTTGGATTCAATCATGATAATACCCAGGCTGCAAGAAATTTTGTAATCTTCCTTCTCGCCTGCGTAGGTTTGGCGAAATGTTTGCGACAGCTCCATCGCTTTTTTGAGGACACTGCTGGTGTCAGAGACATTTTTCATCAAAATTGCAAACTCATCGCCACCCATACGTCCTACAAGATCGTTGCTGCGGAACAATGACTTGAGTTTTGTACACACGTCCGTCAAAACAACGTCACCGAATGCGTGACCCAATGTATCGTTAATCCCCTTGAAATTGTCAATGTCAAGCACAAGCAAGGCATGGCGTCCCTCCGGGTATTCCGCCAGTATTTTGTTAGACAAGGTGGCCATCGCCATTTTGTTGTATAAGCCCGTCATCGGGTCGGTCTGCACCTGATTTTCCAAAATCTCCGCTTGCTTTTTCATGTCATCGATATCCGATATAAAACCCACTAAGCGCGTAGGCATACCGAATTCATTGAGGCTCATACTCAAATCGATTCTGGCCCAAATATAGCTGTTGTCCGCTCTGCGCACGCGTGCCTCATAGCTTGAGACGCCGTTTTTCGCAGCGTCATTCAGTGCGTTTTTCGTGCGTTCATAATCGTTCGAATGGAAAAAATAGCGAATCACAGCATCCATAAATTCATCGTAGGGCAACAGGGAAAACGCGCGGGTATCATCCAAAAGCCTTTGCGCACTGACCGCGAAGATTCGTTTGGAGTTTTCAAAATGTGTGAAGACCTTTTGCTTCAAATCCACCTCAAGCAGTGTGCCGCTGGACGCGTTGATGGCAACGGAAAAGCGACTTTCACTCATGCGAAGTTCTTCCTCCTGCGCTTTGACGGCGGTGATGTCGGTGATAATGCTATGATTATGAAGGCCATCTGCGCCGCGCACAAGATAGCCATTGTCCATCACCCAAAGGAAAGATCCGTCTTTTTTGCGAATGCGATAAGGCATCCAATAGGTATTTCCTACGGCAAGCTGTTCCAGATATTTTTTAAAAACCGCCTCGCGTTCCTCGGCAAGAATCACATCGAGATACCGCCCATGGTAAAGATTTTGAAGGTCTTCTAACGTGTAGCCTGTCATATCCGTAAACCCGGGACTGACATATGTGGCAATGGTTTCTTGGGCCGTTTGGGCATGCACCGCCACAATCATTCCTCCATTAATATGAGAGAGCAGAGATTGATACTGCTGATTTGCAGCCAGAATTTCTTTGTTATGGCGGCGGTTTCTCCACACAATCCATGCAAACAGCAACACACCTGCCACCGCCAACCTTGTGATCAGCCTGAGCACAATCTGATTCGTGACTTTCTCCTGCTGTAGCATCAGCGCATCTGAGGAAATGCTAAACGTCACCCAGTCATTGATCGTTGAAGGCATAAAGCTGACAAATCTTCGTTCTCCGTTATAGGTAAAAGCAAAGCTTTTGCTTTTACCGTTTGCAATGGCTGTTTTCAGCTCTTCCATGGAAAAATGAATGAGACTCGTCTTTTCAAAAAATGAGAATAGATTCTTTTCGTTGGCCAGCTTATCGGTATGCTCACTGGAAAACAGAATGGTTCCATCCGGGGAAACCACAAAGCCATAGCCATCACGATAATAGTTGAAATTCAGCAGTTCCGAACCGACCACAGCCAAGGGGTATCTGCCAAAAAGGATG
>JAVVPJ010000182.1:0-3047 GCA_036655815.1 Oscillospiraceae bacterium | reverse complement strand
TCCGCACTGTTGGCCGAGCGCAAAGCCGTGTAGGTGAAGCGTATCGTTTGGGATTTCGGCGCATCATCTTGCCAAAGCAAAATGTGCAACAACTCAATATTGAAAAAATGCCGGGGCTAGAGTTGCTCTGTGTTCATACCGTTCGTGATTTGAGACAGATGATTGGGTAAGTCTGGGAGACAGCAGAAATATGCGCAACCACTGTGCGTGGAATTGGTTGTCTGATTCAGGTCTTGCAGTGTGCAGTAGCCATCCTTTTGATGTGCACAGTTTAGGGAGCAGTTGACAAGGTTCATTGTCTTGATCTCCTTTACGCCAATCATTTTGTGAAGAGAGACGATTCTAGTGTAATCCATGCGCAGCAGATTATGCTTCTGCGCAGGATCTCATAGATCAATAATAATTAAATTAAATGAAAGGAGCCGCGAAGTTTGAATTTTAGAAATTGGAAGAATTGGGCCATTTGAGAGCCCGAAATGGCAAGGAGCGGAATTTTGCGTCTCTCTGGTTTCACTAAATTTACATTTAGTGAAACTTTTGCACACAGCTTTCGCCCCTCCTTGCTCTCATTCCTCTGTGGTTGCATTTAAAAAAAGTTTCTATTTTTCTGCTTTGCACACAAACAAAAATGCCATTAAAAACGCCAACTCACTCACTTTATGCGCCTTTCTATGATTGCCCCCCTGTGATGAAGGAATTTCTGGATTATCTGATGACTATCCGTGGACGTTCTCCCCGCACTGTGGATGGCTATTATATTGAGCTGCGTACCTTCCTGCGATTTCTCAAGCTTTCACATTCTGGTACGTTGGCGCCGGAAAGGATGCCGGAGACATCCATCTCTGACATTTCGCTTGATGATATCAAAGCAGTAACACTTTCAGAGGTTTATTCCTTTCTCAACTTTGTCAGCACATCATGTGCCAATGGTGCAGCTGCACGTGCGCGTAAGGTTTCGGCACTCAACTCTTTTTATAATTACATGTCCAGCAAAGCGCTCTATATCAAAGAAAACCCACTCAAAAATCTAGATATGCCCATGATCAAAAAAACACTTCCCAAATATCTGACACTGGAGGAAAGCAATCGCTTGCTGGATGCCGCTGATCAACCCGAAAGTGCACGCAACTATTGTATGCTGGTTTTGTTTCTCAATTGTGGCATGCGGCTTGCCGAACTGGTTGGAATCAACCGTTCGGATATCCGAGATGACGGAACTCTCAAGTTACTTGGGAAAGGAAACAAAGAACGCATTGTCTATCTCAATGACGCTTGTACCAGTGCGATCGGAGTGTATTTGAACGATAGCCGCGATATTCGCCGTCCGGATGATGCCCTTTTTGTGACGGCACAAGGACGTCGCCTTTCACCGCGTCGTGTCGAGCAGATTGTAGCGGAATGTCTTAGGGCTGCCGGTCTGGACGATACCAGCTATACGCCACATAAGCTACGTCACACTGCTGCTACGCTGATGTATCAGTATGGCAATGTTGATGTGCGAGTACTCAAGGAGATTCTAGGACATGAGAATCTGTCAACTACAGAGATCTACACCCACGTCTCAGATCGACAGATGGAAAAGGCTGCGATGAGCTCTCCCCTCTCTCATCGCAGCCCCTCAGGAAGGCGTAAGAACCGAAGCGAGGAGACGGAATAGATAGGTTTCAACAGCGGCACCACCAGCCAGCAAGATGCCATAGATAAGCATACGCGCCACAAAGAGATCGGCACGAATTCGCTCTCCCCTCTGCCCCTGCTTCATTGCGTTCCAAAATGAAATGCTCAGGCGCAGCGCATCGCGACAGGCCATCAGCAGCAATACCGTGGACCAGATCAGATTGGGGAGAATCAGAAAGCACAAATAGCCAAGTATGCTATTTCCATATTTGACCAGAAGAGCCGTTGCCATCAGCCCAAATCCCAGGCCTCGAAACCATGGTACTGCGGAGATCAAAGGGGTCGCTATAGCACAAAATCCGCATATCGTTACCACAGCCATGAACCCAAGCATCGGAATAAAAGCGCTCAAAAAGGTTTCTGGAGCACTCTGATGTTGCCTTTCTGTTACAAACCCGGTCAAAATGCGAAGCATGCTTTCAAGCCAGTTGGTGTCAAGACGTGACACCACTGCGGCCCCTACAGCGACACCAAATAAAAACAAGATTCCCAATCCCACAATGACAGACTGTTCCCGCATCAACACCCAGCTTGGCACAGAAACTGCGGCTCGGTCTTTGGCTGCGGCTGTTCTTAGAGTTGTCCTAACCATCACCATAAAACAATCCCCCAGCAATCCTTTTTTACAGGATATGCCGGGGGATCTCTTGTTTATGACAGCTTGACACCTCAAAAGGACAATCATTTGCTCAATTCATAGACTCGCTTGGTACATGCATCCATACCGGCACGAAGCGTGCTGCGGATCCCCTGCTTCTTCATGGCATCTACCATAGCAATGGTGGTGCCACCCTTCGTGCAAACCTCATCAATCAGCTCCTGATGGTTCAGGCCAGATTCCAGCATCATTTTCGAAGCTCCCACCATTGCCTGGCAAACCAGTCGGTTGGCCGTATCCGGATCGAAGCCCTCCTCAACGGCACGATCAACCATCGTCTGAACAACCAGATAAAAGAGAGCCGGGCTGCTTCCATTAAGGGCCACAACCTCTCGCATCAGATTATTATCGGTTTCAACCGTTATGCCGGTTCCATCAAAAAAGGAATGCACCACTGCAAATTCCTCAGCCGTGGTTGGCGCAACACGGGACAGTGCCGTAGCACCACAGCCAAGCAACAGTGGTGTATTGGGCATCGCCAGCACAATTTTGGCATCGTAGCACAGGATTTCTTTGATCCATTTTCCGGAGATACCAGGGCCAATCGAAACGAATACATTATGGCGCGTGGCTTCTGCGGCAATGGAAACCAGAACTGCTTCAAAAATCTGAGGTTTGACAGCCAGCAGGACATAGTGACAACTACGTGCGATCTCCCCTTCCGATGAAGCGAGAGAAAATCCTCGCTCGGCAAAGTCTGCCAACTTGGCCA
>JAVVPJ010000181.1:0-3072 GCA_036655815.1 Oscillospiraceae bacterium | reverse complement strand
CTGATGGAATACGGTGCGGGGGCGACCCATGACCGCTGCAATGCTCTGATAATGTCAACGCGCGTGATAATCCCCAGTAGTTTCCCTTCCTGAACGACCGGAACCCGCTTAATGTGATGCTTTTCCATCAGCTCCACCTCCGTTTTTCAAGGGACTGCACCGTCAGGAATAAAAACACGGCGATCACTGTCACAAAATAAACCAGTGCCGTCACATCAAAAATACCATTCATAAAGCTGAAAAACCGTTCAAAAACCGACAACTGTCCCATGATTCGTGAGAACAGCCCTTCGAAAGCTGCCGGTGCCGCAAAACGCACCGCCACCAAGGCTCCCTCACAGACGATGACCGTTAGGCAAGCTGCAAGCGTATGCTTGGTCAACAGCCACACAATTGCGCCCAGTACCAGCGTCGCGAGCGTCAACGCAGCCAGTGAAGCGCTGGCTGTACCGGGCACAAAGCTGGCCAGCGGCGAGAGAAAATAGTTGATCAAGGTGACGATCAGACATCCGACTGCCGCGACTGCCTGATTGTCGGTCAGCGAAGAGACAAACAAGCCCATCGCAATCAGCGCGGCACCCATCAAGAAAAAGGCAAGTAGCGTTCCATAGGAGGCCGCCATCGGGACAGTGCCATAGGCAGACAGCAGCAGCGGATAGAATCCCATCATGGCGAGCGGCACAAACAGCACCGTAATCATCGCAAGATATTTTCCCACCACCACGGCACTCATGCCAATCGGCAATGCATAGAGCAACTGATCAGTTTTTTGGCGGCGTTCCTCGGCAATGGCACGCATGGTCAGCAGCGGTGTCACGACCATAAAAATCAGAACCATGTTATTGAGAACATATTGAAAGCCGGCATACTGTGCATGAAGGTTGAGTGCCATGGTATAAATGCCACCAAATAACAAAATAAATGCAACCACCGCATAGCCCATCATGCCGGAGAACCATGACTTCAGCTCTCTTTCATAAATTGCCTTCATCGGTCGAGTCCTCCTTTTCCTGAGTCTTTGGCACCAGTTTTGGGTCAGCATTCTGCTCGGCAGTCAATTCGAGGAAGATATCCTCAAGACTTGCCCGTGCGGCGGTCATCCGCAGGATGGGCCGATGCAGGTCACAGAAGGCGAAGAAAATGGCCTCGCATACATCAGCATCTCCCTTGCATGTCACTACAACATCAAGAACGCCATCCTCTGCGGTCTGCTGGCAGACGGTTTCAATAATATCTGTGATGGAAAGCAGTGCTGTCTGCACTTCCTGCTCAGTGGCCCTGACCCGCAACTCGACGGTAGAGTGCCCTGCAAAGAGCTTCTCCAGATTTTCCGGGGTATCACTGGCCACAAGACATCCATGCGAAATGATCATGACTGAATCGCATACCGCCTGGACCTCAGACAGGATATGGCTGCTGAGAATCACCGTGTGTCCTTTGCCCAGCTCACGGATCAGATCCCGGATCTCAATAATCTGCTTAGGATCAAGCCCCACGGTAGGCTCATCCAAAATGATGACTTTGGGATCTCCCAAAAGCGCCTGTGCAATGCCTACGCGCTGGCGATATCCCTTTGACAGGTTGCGGATCAGTCGATCCTGCACGGGCACAATCTGTGTAACCTCGCACACATGTTGCAGCTGCGCCTCAATATTCTCTTTGGAGACGCCTTTGGCCTTTGCGACAAATCTCAGATATTCCGCAGGGGTCATATCCATGTAGAGTGGTGGCTGCTCAGGCAAGTAACCAATGAGCTTTTTGGCGCTGATTGCATCCTCAAAGATATCATACCCGTTCACACGCACCTCGCCGGAGGTGGCAGCCAGGCATCCAGTAAGGATGTTCATGGTTGTCGACTTGCCTGCTCCATTGGGCCCGAGCAAGCCATAGATCCGCCCATCTTCAATGGTAAAGGTCAGCTCGGATACTGCAGTATGCTGTCCATACTGCTTGGTGAGATTTTTTACTTCAATCACCGAAGAACCTCCATTCACATTGTGAGGCATCAGATCATTCTTTTGCCCACTATTCTTAAGATAGCTTATAAAATTAAACGAAATTGTAATCTAAGATAAAAATTAGATGAAGTTTTTTCCGGCGAAGGACAAAGCCCCGCCGAAACAAGCGATGCTTCGACGGGACCCATGCGAGAGCAACTCAAAGAAGCGAGGAAAGCACGCTTGCTTTGGTCACAATGCCCTGTAGACGGTGATCCTCATCAACCACTGCAATGGGATAGGGCGTTTCAGCAGCGATGGGCATAATGTTGGCCACCAACACATCTGCACCCGTAGTGGGGATGTCACGTTCGAGTACCTGAGCGATGGGCAGCCCCTCCTGTAATGCACGAATGGCGCTGCGAATGGTCAGCACTCCCTCAAGCCGCAACTTATCATCCACAACATAAACGGTGGATAATGCGTTTTTTCTCATCTCATGGATGGCATGTTCGGCACCGTCGCCAATTTTCACCAGTGCAGCCGGGGTAATCATAATGTTTTTGGCAGAGCGCACCTTGGACTTATCTGCGCTGTCGATAAACTGACGCACATAGTCATCGGCAGGGTGGGCACTCATGCGCTCGGGCGTATCAACTTGAATCACTTTCCCATCGCGCATAATGGCTACGGTATCGCCCAGCTTGAACGCTTCGTCGATATCATGGGTGATAAAAATGACCGTTTTCTCAAGCTTGCGTTGAATCTGCAACAGTTCAAACTGCATATCGCGCCGTACCAGCGGGTCCAGCGCCGAAAACGGCTCATCCATGAGCAGAACCTCTGGGTCGTTGGCCAATGCCCGCGCAATGCCGACACGTTGCCTCATCCCGCCGGACAGGCTCTCGCAGGACTGTTTTTCCCATCCCTCAAGTCCGACCATCGAAATCACTGCACGTGCTTTTTTCTCGCGTTCCTCACGGGGGATTCCCTTCACCTCGAGGCCGTAAGCCACATTTCCCAGCACGTCGCGATGGCTCATCAGTCCGAAGGACTGAAAGACCATTGAAATTTTGTTGCGGCGAAACTCCAACAGCTCCCGTTTGGACATGTCTGCCAGATTGCGACCTTCGAA
>JAVVPJ010000180.1:0-3084 GCA_036655815.1 Oscillospiraceae bacterium | reverse complement strand
CTGCCCGGCCAGCGGGAGCGATTGCAGGAGCTTTTGGCCAGGCGTCAGGTCATTATGGGCAATGGTGGGGGATTCTCCGAGCGACTGGCCTATCTTGAAAATCGCAAAGCCAATGCCCTTTCCCATGTTTCAAATATTAAGGCACGCGTGACTGCGCCGGTGGGCGGTTATTTTTGCTCTATCATAGACGGCTATGAGAATCTGCTAACCATTCGTGACTTTACTACTCTCTCAGTAGATGACTATCGCCGTGCAGCAGGCGGGCTAATGGAACCGACGCCGACGGGCAATGCCATCGGACGGGTTCAGATTGGACACAACTGGTATCTGGCTGCGCTGGTCGATGACGGCATTTCAAATCGCTTTACACCGGGCGGCAGCGTATCGCTGGATTTCGGCGTGGCCGACTCACGGGAGATTCCGGTACGGATTGCGCAGGTGCTGCGAGATCCCGCAAGCGCCTCGGGTCAGGCGGTTGTGATTCTTCAGTGCAACCGCATCAATCCGCATTTAATTTCGCTTCGACGTGCCACGGTGGATATTCGATTTGCCTCCTATACAGGGCTTAGAATCAATCCAGCGGCCATACGTTTTGATGGGGAGACGGAGGGAGTGTATGTGCTTGAAGGGCGGCGCATTGCCTTCAAAAAGATTGAGCGCATCTACGAGACGGAAAATTATGTGCTGTGTAAAATCGTCATGCCCAGCGCTTCAGAGCCAATCGCTCCGCTCAAACTCTTCGATGAGGTGATTGTGGAAGGGGTCGATTTATATGACGGAAAAATCGTGTGACATAGGCACGCAGGTGCGCCGGATAAGAGAACACATGACAGAAGAGGCACTGCGGTGGGGTCGAGATCCATCCAAAATCGCCCTTATGGCGGTCACAAAAAACAATTCTGCTGAACGGGTCAATGAGTCCCTTGCTGCTGGGATTATGCTGCTGGGAGAAAACCGGGCTCAGGAGCTTCTGGCGAAGTATGATGATTATCATTTGACGCAGGGCTGTCAAGTGCATTTCATTGGGCACTTGCAGACCAACAAGGTGCGTCATATCATAGACAAGGTGGATCTTGTCCAATCGCTTGATCGAATGAGCTTGGCGCTGGAGTTAAATCAATATGCGACTGCGCAAGGGCGTGTGTTGCCGGTTCTTGTAGAGGTTAATGTGGCTGGGGAGTTGAGCAAGTCTGGCATCAAGTCTGCTGAGATCGAGACGTTTGTGCGGAAAATTGCTGTGCTTTCGCATCTTTCGGTGCGAGGGCTGATGACAGTTCCACCTGCGGGAGTATCGGAAAGAGAAACTGAAGGATATTTTGACACAATCCATCGCCATTTTATTGACATTATCACAAAAAATATAGATAATGTCAGTATGGAACTTTTGTCCATGGGAATGTCCTATGATTACCCGCTGGCCATCAAACACGGCAGCAATATCATACGAATCGGCCGGGGAATCTTCGGCGAAAGACTGTGAGGAATGCGAGAAATGGGAATGATGGATAAATTTCGCAATTTTATGGGAATGCCAGATGATGACGATTATGAGGATGAGGAGATGGACTTCGTGCAGTCAAGGCAAAAATCCGATAGTCAGGATTTTTCGGTCAACGACGATGCCGATCAGGCTCGACGTCCCAACAAGGTTGTCAACATCGCCGCAACGACACAGCTCCAAGTGGTGCTGGTCAAGCCCGAACGCTTTGACGATGCCTCGACCATTGCCGATCATCTCAATGCCAAACGTACAGTCGTGCTGAACTTGGAATCGACCAACAAGGACATCTCCCGTCGGTTGGTCGATTTCCTCAGCGGCGTAGCCTATGCAAACAAGGGACAGATTAAACGTGTAGCCAATTCCACGTTTATCATCACCCCATATAATGTTGATTTTATGGGTGATCTGCTTGATGAATTGGAAAACAATGGCGTGTTTTTTTGATGGGGGATAAGCTGGCTTTTTTGCAACCGGACAGTGACGAAAGGCGTCTGGCCAGTAGAATTGAGGATATGGCCCGTGTGGCCGACAATAGGAAATGCGTGCGTTTTACCGCGTTCCTGACGGAGCGTGAACAGACCATTGTCAGAGCGTCGCTTGCCGGGCGGACAGATTTTCGCTTATTCGGCGGGTATGCCGGAGCCGAGCGATGTATGCTCGGTGTGGGTTCACTTGATGCGCCGCCGCCTGAAGAGGAATTTCCTCTTAGAGCTGCTGCTTTTCGCTTTCGCGCGGACAGCGGGATTCTTCATCGCGATGTGCTAGGAACGCTGATGGCACTTTCTATTCGTCGCGAGGCGGTGGGAGATATTTTGGTGGGAGATTCCGTGGCTGTGGCTTTTGTATCAGAGCCCCTGATTTTGCCTATTATACAGGAGGTGACCCGCATCGGCGGGGTGGGGGTTTCGACCTCGACTGACCTTCCTGAAGTGTTGCCGGACGCCCATAGAGTGGAGGAATCAGGCGGCGTTGTCGCCTCTATGCGTTTCGACTGCATTGTTGCGATGCTGACACGCGAAAGTCGTGCCGATGTGCAGGATCTTATTCGACAGGGGCTTGTACGTCACAACGACAGAGAGGCCAATCGTCCGTCTCGCACCGTCGAGCCGGGCGATGTCATTTCGATCAGAGGCGTCGGCAAGTTTAAAATCGGTGCACTGGGCACCGAAACAAAAAAGGGAAGGCTGCACGTTGCCTTTACCAAGTATAAGTGAGGGGGAGCCACCATGCTCAGTCCAAAGGAAATTGGGGAAAAAACCTTTGATAAAACCTTCGGCATCGGCTACAGGATGGACGATGTGGATCGTTATCTTGAACAAATCGCAGCGTCGATGGTTGAGTCGATTGAGATAAAAGAGCAGCTTGAAAAGAAGTTGGAAGTTTTGGCTGAAAAGCTGACTGAATACCGTGAGGATGAGGAGAGCTTACGCACGGCGCTGCTTGGCGCACAAAAACTGGGCGACAGTGTCATCAGAGAATCCAAGACCAAGGCAGAGATCATCATGCGTGATGCTACCATCAAGGCAGAGGCTATGGTCAACAATGCCAAACGACAGATTGACCGTGAGCAGGAGTCGCTTAAT
>JAVVPJ010000179.1:0-3106 GCA_036655815.1 Oscillospiraceae bacterium | reverse complement strand
GCCAGAAGCGATAGCTCCTCACCACGGGCGTCCTGAATGTGAACACCCGCCGTGACGCAGACAGTCACCTGACAAGCCGTAGCCAACCGTAGCGCTGTTTCACGAGCTAAATCATCCTCCTTATGGCCAGTGACGCAAAGAACCGATGCAGATGCCGAACATACAGCCGAATCCCGAAGACTGGGCCGCGGCAACGCCAATGCGACGGCGCCAATGTGGGGAACTTCACCGCCGGTTAGCATCACCTGCAAGTCGCGCCCACAAAAAAATGCCTGCGCCTCGACTGCATACCGCCCATCACCTACGCGTACCCGCAGCAGAGCATTCTGATCAGACATGACGCAATTCCCCCCTGTCTAGTGTGTTATTTCCATCGATGAAATTTGTCGTATTCGATCCCGAAACAAGCCATTACCTTGCCAACCATGTGATCTACCAAATCGTCAATGGTTTCAGGCCGGTTATAAAAGGCCATGGCAGGGGGCATGATAATGGCGCCCATACGGGATAACTCATACATATTACGCAGATGAATGGTGCTCAATGGAGTTTCACGTGCCACCAGTACCAGCTTCCGACGCTCCTTGAGCGTTACGTCGGCTGCCCGCAACAGCAAATTGTCGCTGTAACCGCTGTGGATGCCTGCCAATGTCTTCATACTGCACGGGATTACTACCATCCCTGCCGCTTCAAAGGTGCCGCTGGCGATGGATGCGCCCACCTCTTCGGTCGGGTATGTTCGGTCAGCTAAACGCATGACCTCTTCGGGCGTATGCCCTGTTTCCTGCTGGATGGTTTTCCAAGTGGCATTTGAAATTACCAGATGGCTCTCCCAGTCGCTCTGCGACGACAATGCTTCCAGCAATCGGATGCCCAGAATGGCTCCGCTCGCTCCGCTCATACCGATGATTAATCTGTTCGCTTTCATGCGTTCCTCCTACATGGTATTATTTTTATCATACAACGTTTGCAAGAAAAATGCAATGTAGCGTTATGAGAAATCAATGGGCAAAAACAAAATTGACATAGGCTTTATCTTATATTCCCACAGCGCAAGGCTTTTCCTACCTGTCTGTTATCCGAGACCTCTTTGACAACAGTATTGTTGCCTACAAGACCAGTAGAAAACAGAACGTTAACCTTGTATTGGACACCGTGAGAGCTGCCATACCAAAAGAGACGGTCGCGGGGGAGTTACAGCTCCCCAGCGACCAAGGGCTCTTCAATACACCTCACAAGCATATGCTACCCTTACTCAAGAATATGGCACATTACGCCTTCTATCTCCATGATTCAGCGCTTCATAAACCTCGCTAAGAATTCCTTGGTAGAGTCCTCACGTGGGTGGACAAAGATATCTTGCGCGCTGCCTTCTTCACAGATTACACCGTCTGCCATGTAGACGACATGACTGGCCACGTCACGTGCAAATGCCATTTCATGGGTAACAACCAGCATGGTAAGCCCTTCATCTGCCAATTGACGCATCACAGCCAGCACCTCTCCTACCATTTGCGGATCCAGTGCCGAGGTTGGCTCATCAAACAGCAACACTTCAGGTTCCATCGCCAGCGCACGTGCGATGGCGACGCGCTGTTTTTGTCCACCTGAAAGTTGACGCGGTTTAGCATTGATGTAGGGATCCATACCGACCTTTTCAAGATAGGTCATGGCACGGTCTCGCGCATCTAATTTGGAAAGTTTCAACACCTTGATTGGCCCCACCATGCAGTTCTCCAGCGCCGTCTTGTTGGCGAAAAGGTTGAAGTTTTGAAACACCATGCCGACCTTGGAACGATAGGCGGGAATGTTGTGTCCACACATCACAATATTCTCATTGTGATGCAGAATTTCCCCGGATGTGGGTGTTTCCAGCAAATTGATGCAACGTAGCAGTGTTGATTTGCCTGAACCGGACGCACCGATGACACAGGTCACATCGCCGGTACACACAGTGAAATTGATGTCGCGTAACACAACATTTTTCCCAAAAGACTTCCCTAAATGACGAATCTCTAGAATGGGGGCATCCGGCGTTCTGTCCATATCAGTTTCCGCCCTTCTTTGCTTTCCCAGCATTGCGGTAGCTGTGCAAACCGCTGGTATGGGCCAATGTGTCGGTTGTGGCCAGGTCATAGCCGTCGGGCCCGTCCAGCCTGCTTTCCCACCAGCGCAGCAGACGTGAGCAGGTGAATGTCATGACAAAGTAGATGGCCATGATAATCGTAAACGCTTCAAAATAGGTATACAGAGCACCGGCCACTGATTTGCCCCGCGAAAACAGCTCCACTACGCCAATGGCAAACAGCACACAGGTATCTTTGATGTTAATGATGAGGTTGTTACCGATCTGTGGCATGATATTGCGCAACGCTTGCGGCAAAATGACGTTAAGCATGGTTTGATAATGTGTCATTCCAATCGCTTTGGCGCCCTCACTTTGTCCCGGATCGATGGATAAAATGCCGCCGCGTACTGTTTCGGCCATGTAGGCTCCAGTATTGATTGAGACGATCAAATAAGCGGCGAACATCGTGTTCATGTTGATGTCAAAGAGCCTTGCCGCACCATAAAACACAAACATGGCCTGTGCCAGCATGGGGGTGCCTCGAAACACCTCGACGTAAGCCGACAAAATGAATTTAATCAGCGCAAGGAGGACCCGCTTGATCAGCGGATCCTCCTTACGGCTGGGGATGGTCTGAATCACGCCAATAATAAAGCCGATGATGCAGCCCAGAAAGGTGGCAACCAGTGCAATGCGAAACGTCGTCCATGCGCCGGACAGAAAAGAGTCTCCATAGGTCTGGAGAATATAGACGATTCGTTCCCAAAAGCTCATGGTGGAGATCACCAAATCAACTCCCTTTCACAACGAAGTTGGTCGTATTCTAAGAGCATTACTTGGACAACGGCTGTACAGCGATGGCCTCGTTCATCATCTTTTTAAAATCATCGGGTTTGAGTGTAGCCAGCACACTGTTGAGAGCATCCTTTAGCACAGTGTTGCCCTTCTGCAATGAGATGCCAATGTTGATCTCCTCTTCTGAAACCTTGAAATTGTCATCCTTGCCGGTAAAATCCAACACAGTCATGTCGGGATATG
>JAVVPJ010000178.1:0-3123 GCA_036655815.1 Oscillospiraceae bacterium | reverse complement strand
TGTGGCATTATTTTTCAGTATGCCCATTGCAGACTTGCTTTCTGTCCTATTTGCAATGCTTGTGAAAAGAAAGTTTTGTGTGCAAATCAAATGAGCAATTTGCTTGCAGCTACGGCGGCACCAGCAGAGTTGTTGGTTCGGTACGCCGATGATTTTGATGTGTCCCTTGACTATATTTTCGGCAGAACGGACAAGCCACAGGGCAAGCCGAAGCAGTCACTTCTGTCTATGCTGAAGGAGGGAGCGGAATGAATATAGTCATTTACATCCGCTATTCCTGTAAGGGTCAGAGGGAAGAAAGTATAGAGGGGAGCCTCGAGAATGATTAAGGATAGCGCTAAAAAGATGTTTGATGATAAGCTGGTGATTACCGTTAACGACAAAGATGGCACTAAAACCATTTCCTTGCCGCACACCATCAGAATTGCAATCATACTGCATAGGGGTTATAAAGAGTCAGCATGTGCACGTTGATCTTTCAAAGTTTCTGGCTTATAATGAAACAAATAGGGAACAGGGGGGTCATCATGCGCCTATTATTCGCACAACAGATGAAGGCACTTGAGGCGGCATCCGATCGCCGCGGCGTTGATTATAAGATGATGATGGAGACTGCGGGCATCACCTGTGCCGATGAGGTGATTAGACGCTTTTCACCGACGAGCTGCGTTGTCCTGTGTGGAACTGGAAACAATGGTGGAGACGGTTATGTGATCGCGCGACGCCTAAAGCAGCGCGGCGTCAATGTTGTGGCGGTGGCGGCACTCGGACTACCCAAGACATCATTGGCACAAAATGCCCATCGAACTGCTGAGGCATCGGGGGTGATGGTGGTGAAAAACATTGATGCGACACAGTGCCGGCAGGCTGATCTTTTGGTCGATGCCGTGTTTGGAACCGGATTTCATGGATGCCTTCCTGATGGATTGCTACCGCTGGCCAGCCTGATCGATGCACATCCCCACGTCGTCGCCATTGATCTTCCCAGCGGTTTGGACGCCGATAGCCCTACCTGTCCCCAAGGGACATTCCATGCGACGCTGACACTCTGCCTCGCCGCAGCCAAACCCGCAGCTTTGTTGCTGCCAGCCTCAGCGGCCTGCGGGGAGATCGCAGTGATTCCCATTGGCATTCCAGAGGCGGCATGGGAAGAGATCGGTCAGACGGGTCTGGCACTGTCGCTTGCAGAGGCTGTTGCGCTTCTACCGGCGCGTGCACCACTTTCCCACAAAGGAGATTATGGACGGCTACTTACGCTGTGCGGAAGCGCAGAGTATCCCGGGGCGGCAACCCTTTCGGCAATGGCGGCATTGAAATCGGGTGTGGGTCTGGTTACAGTGGCAGCCGTGCCTCCCGTTGCTGCAGCTGTTGCAGCACAGTTGCCAGAGGCAACGTTATTGCCACTTAACATGAACGAAAGTGGACGGGCTTGCTCCACCAACATGGAGCGCATACTCGAACGGGCAGAGCATGTCTCTACCCTGTTGATCGGCTGTGGGCTTGGAAGGGATGATGACATTCGTAGACTGGTACGGGTGCTTCTTGAACAAGCATCCTGTCGGATGATCCTTGATGCGGATGGACTCAATGCCCTCACGGGAGAACCGGAACGTCTTCGTGGCGCGACACACATCCCTTTGGTGACGCCTCATGTGGGGGAAATGGCTTGCCTGACCGGCCTGACACCTGAACAAATCAAGGAAACGGCGCCGCATGTTGCACAGGATTTTGCATGCGCTTGCAACGCTGTTGTGGTGCTCAAGGATGCCAGCACGGTGGTTGCAGCCCCCGACGGCAGGCTCTTTTATTATACCGGAGGCAACCCGGGTATGGCACGGGGCGGCAGCGGGGACCTGCTGGCCGGCCTCATCGCCTCCTTGTTGGGGCAAGGGATGGAGCCAGTTGTGGCGGCAGCTGTGGGCGTTGTGCTGCATGGGGAAGCAGGACGGCGCTGTGCTGTACGCCTGTCACAGTATGGCATGCTGCCGCATGAGTTGCTGCAGGATTTGAGAGAGATCTTTCTGGAGGGCGGTCGGTGACGCGGTTTGGTAGAGACTTCGATATCGGTGGAATAGACATCGAAAAGGTCATCTAATTCCCGTTTGCGAAGACAAGCTATGGAGATTGCGGAGACAGGGGCATGCTGAACCGCCCCAGAAAAAACAGACAGAGAAAAGAAAGTCCAATCGTGGAATATCATAATATTATGCCGTCTGGCTCCGTTTTTGAAATGGGGTCAGACGGTATTTTAATTAAAACTGCTCAAAATCATAGAAATAAATATAATCGTCAATGAGTTGCTGTGCCTGCTCAAAGGACTGGATTTTCTGCCGGTAGATACACTCTGTTTTAAGAATAGAGAAAAAATTTTCAGCCATAGCGTTGTCATAAGGGTTTCCTCATCTTGACATAGAAGGCGTAATGCCATCATGGACGCCATCCATAGGGATACCACCTGTTATGCGCCATTCATATTTTGTGTTGCAATCCGCTTCATTGATTTATAGGAACACAGGCAGACGATGATCGTCAGCACATCCGCAATGGGCTGTGAAAAATAGATACCATTTATACCAAAAATGCGGGGGAGCAAAATGATGCATGGAATGTAAAAAACGCCCTGACGGATGGTGGAAAGAAACAGCCCAAATCTCGATGCCCCAATGGTTTGGAAGGTAATGGTCATCATATAGCACAATCCAAAGGCAGGATAAAGAACCACCTGCGAAATGAGCAGACAGGAGCCATATTCTACCACCGCCGAATTGCGATTAAATAGCATCATAAGAGGCTGTGAAAGCAGGATGTAAATACCAGCCACAATAACCGACAAAAGCAATGTGGATTTCAATGAAAAACGGGCTGAATCGTGAAAACGGGTTTCGTTTTTTGCACCGAAAGCATAGGATGCTACAGGCTGATACCCTTGCATAAAACCCATGATGATGTAGCAGCCAATCAGAATCAGCCGCTGTACCACGCCATAAGCGGCAATGATTAGGTCACTGTCAGGCAGTGTGGCAGCCGCTATATTGGTGAGCGAGGTTGCAGCCGCAAGACAAATTTGAATGACTGCCGTTGGGATGCCAATGAGGATTACATCCTTGAACAGTTTGACTGTGG
>JAVVPJ010000177.1:0-3142 GCA_036655815.1 Oscillospiraceae bacterium | reverse complement strand
AAATTTTACGCAAGGCGGGAACACGAGGGGGATTTGGCACGATAAAAAGATATCGCGCAAAACATTCTGCGCGATATCTTTGTCGTTCATCCTTCGATTGAGCTGGATGAACCTTTTGCTTGAGCCCTGTGCCTCTCGGGTATAATCGCACATGGTTTTGGAAGCTGTGCATGCGCTTGCTCTTGTAAAAAGGTTTATAAAAGTTTTTTAACCGTTTCAGATGGGAACCCATCGCCTTGTTGCGTTTTTAAAAGATTCTCCAAAAAAGTATATGTATTTTCGCTCTGTGGAAGCATATATCCGGCTTCGCGGATAAGGTCCTCTTCCATAATCCGGTTGGATTTTTCAATGGCGGCAGCCAATGGGCCGGGCAGTCCGGCTGCGATATTCTCCTGGTCAGCCTTGCTGCGGCGCAGCACATTGAGCGCGGCCATAACCGCTTGTGTGTGCAGCTGCTGGGGAGGAAATTGGGTCGGCACCATGGAAATGGCTCCGGACGGACAAGCATTGGCGCATACACCGCAGCCGATGCATTTGTCCACATCGATGATGCTGTTTTCGGTATCTGTGGCTCCCGTAGGACAGACATAAAGGCACAGGCAGTCCTTGGTGCAAAGGCGTATATTGCGCACGGCATATTGTTCAGACATTACTGCGCCCTCCCTTCGATCTTCTCAAATTTCCAACTTGGTACCTTGCATACCGGGCAAATCTCCGGCGGTGTATCTCCCACATACAGGAATCCGCAGATGGTACACACATACACGCCGGTATTTGCCAGCATGGCATCGCCTTCTTTTTCATACCGGATCAGCAACGATTTGAGAATGCGCGTGACCTTCTCACTCCATACCAGTGCGCGCATGGCGCCACGATCCTGAACCTGCGCGGACACGGCGTTGGCAGCAGGGAAGCCTTCTCCCAAATCCTTCTCAATCAGGGCAAGCAACTTGCTCAGGTCCGGCTTTTTGGCCGGTGTGCAAGCCGATTTGAAATATGTTGACAGCTCTGTAAACAGGGCAGCCTTCTCGGCTTGATACTGTTTTTCACAGCCACGTGCCAGATTGGAACAGAGCGCACTCATTTCCAGCGGCGTAAGCTCTTGTGGCTCGTCGGTTGTTTCCATCACAGCCACCGAGGGGTTTGCAGCAGCGGAAGCGCCCTGTTCTTTGAACTCAGACTTTGCCGCACCACACAGGGGACATACCCAGTTGTCAGGAAGCTCTTCCCATTTTGTCCCCGGTGCGATTTGGGCTGCTGGAATTCCTTTGGCTTCATCATAAACATAGCCACAAACGGTGCAAACGTATTTTGCCATCGTTGAAGACTCCTTTCAAAATAAGAAGTATACCATAATGGTATGACACATGAATGGTTTTGTCAATCCCTGTGCAAAACTTTTTTGAGATATTGTCCCGTATAGGAGCGCGCATTGGCCGCGATAGCCTCCGGCGTACCACAACCTACCAGTTCGCCCCCGCGATCTCCCCCCTCAGGACCCAGATCAATCACAAAATCAGCCACCTTGATGACGTCAAGATTATGCTCAATCACTACCACCGAATTCCCGGCTTCGACCAGCTTTTGAAGCACCTCAATCAGCTGATGCACATCAGCGGTATGCAGACCAGTGGTCGGCTCATCAAGGACATAGATGGTGCGCCCGGTCGGTCGTTTGGAAAGCTCAGAGGCCAGCTTGACGCGCTGGGCTTCGCCGCCCGACAGCGTTGTAGCAGGCTGTCCCAGCTTGACATAGCCTAAGCCAACGTCATAGATGGTCTGAATTTTCCGTCGAATGTTTGGAATATTCTCAAAGAACTGCAATGCTTCCTCAACCGTCATTTCAAGGACGTCATGGATGCTCTTATCCTTAAACTTGATTTCGAGCGTCTCACGGTTGTAGCGTTTTCCCTTACACACCTCACAGGGCACATAGATATCGGGGAGAAAGTGCATCTCAATCTTGATGATGCCATCCCCCTTACAGGCCTCGCAGCGCCCTCCTTTGACGTTGAAGGAAAACCTTCCTGAGGGATAGCCACGCATGTTCGCCTCATTGGTACGGGCGTAAAGCTCACGGATGTCTGTGAAAACTCCAGTATAGGTCGCAGGGTTGGAGCGAGGCGTGCGCCCAATGGGAGATTGGTCTATGGCGATGATTTTATCTAGATATTCCACTCCGACCATGCTGTCATGCTCACCCGCCTTGAGACGTGCGCCATTGAGCTCAAAGGCCAGCTTTTTGTACAGCACTTCGTTGATCAGCGAGCTTTTTCCCGAACCGGAAACCCCAGTCACCACCGTAAACGTCCCAAGCGGGATATCAACGTCAATGTGTTTGAGGTTGTTGTGGGCGGCGCCCCGAATGCCCAAAACATTTCCATTTCCCTGTCTGCGTTGGGCGGGAACTGGGATTTCACGGCGATGGCTCAGATAGTCCCCAGTGGCTGAACCCTCGCACCCCAGAAGCCCCGCTACATCCCCGGCATAAACGACTTCTCCTCCGTGGATGCCTGCCCCCGGCCCGATGTCCACAACAAAATCGGCTGCGCGGATGGTGTCCTCGTCATGCTCAACGACAATCAGGGTGTTTCCAAGATCGCGCAGACGCTTGAGCGTGGCAATCAGGCGGTCATTGTCACGCTGATGCAGTCCGATGGACGGCTCATCCAGAATATACAGCACCCCCATAAGTGATGAACCAATTTGGGTAGCAAGGCGGATGCGCTGGCTTTCACCGCCAGAAAGTGTGCTTGCCGCGCGAGAAAGTGTCAGATATTCCAGCCCCACGCTTTTGAGAAAGCCCAAACGTTCCCGAACCTCCTTGAGAATCTGGTTGGCAATGAGCTGCTCCCGTGCTGTCAATTCGAGGCGTTCAAAAAACGCCAGCTCGTCGGTCACCGAAAGGTCTGTCAGCTGACTGATATTAATGCCGCCTACCGTAACGGCCAGCGAAACACTTTTGAGCCGCTCCCCATGGCAATCGGGACAGGGAACTGATGACATCCATCCGGAAATTTCTTCCTTCATCCATTGACTGGAGGTTTCCCGAAAGCGCCGCTCCAGATTGTTAATCACGCCCTCAAAATTGGTGTGGTAAGAGCCTTTCATCGTGCCCATCTCACGCTTTACGTTAATTTTT
>JAVVPJ010000176.1:0-3156 GCA_036655815.1 Oscillospiraceae bacterium | reverse complement strand
ACCGCCAAACTGCAAATACTTTTGAAATTTGTCCTCCATCGTTACACTTGGTTCAAAACTATAAAAGGTCAAAAACTCCGCAAAGGAAAGCGGGAGCAAGCGTATCTCCACATATCTGCCGGAGAGCAGGGTGGAAAATTCCGTGGAGAGCAGATAGGCATTTGAGCCTGTGATATAAATGTCCACATCAAAATCCAAGCGGAACGATTCGATTGCTTTTTCCCAATGAGTAACCGCTTGCAGCTCATCGAAAATCAAATAATTCTTTTCGCCTTTCACAATATGGTTACTCACATAATCATAAAAAGCAAGATAACCGAGCAAATCCCGATGCTGCAAGGACTCCATATTCATGTGCAGAATATTTGCAGGCTTAACACCACTGCTCAGCAGATAATCCTCGTAAATGTCAAGCAGTGTGGACTTGCCACAGCGGCGTATGCCTGTCACGATTTTTACGATGTCTTTGTCCTTATATTCTGTGAGTTTGCTTAGATAGCGTGGTCGTTCTATGCGTTCTGACATGGTCGTCACCCCAATTCTTCTTTGCTCTTATTATATCGGAACAATACCCTTGTGTCAATAATTGTTGACACGCAAGTCTGAAACTAGTCGCTGATTAAGGAAAACATAGCCGCAAAGCAGGAATATATGCTTTGCGGCCACCGTTTATTTTGTTGTCTCATTCGGCAAATGCGGTTTTACCACAATCAAACATTTATCACGAATATGATCCGCTGGGAAAAAGTCAAAAAACGTGAAGTTTGAGATAAAACGGTCAGCGCTGACTACGCCATATCCATCCTGGTTGTGATCGGAAGTGTCGAAAGGATCGGCAAAAATTAGCACATCATCATTCCCACACTCTGTTCCCATTGTGTCATACCCAATAACCACTTCCCAATGTCCGCCCCAGTCGTTCCAACCAATCAGCACCGGGTATCCCGCCTGAATCTGTTTCTGAAAGAACGCCATGTTGATGTCATCTGTTTTGTCCTGATAGTCATAGGTCGTGACCAAATCAAAGCCGCCCACTCCATCAAGAATGTCAATCATTTGATCAAGACATGTCCCTATATGCTGCTCAGAATGATCTGCACGCAAGGCAGCCAGGCTTTCCTCATTCCAGTCGCCAAGAACCCCGTAATGATTTAATACCATCATGATGGATGTCGGGCCACAGGACCACCATGAGCTCTGCTGAATCGTTTTGAAATGGGGAAGAATGGTGATGGAATTCGTAGAACTCATATTGTAAAAATCAGCCTGATAAAAATAGGGTGAATCTGCATGATCTCCAACCCGATCCCAGACATCAGCCCCCTCATCGTTCAATGGATAAGGATTGGATATTTTCATTTCGTTGGTAAAATTACCGTTGGTAGCGGTGGTGCTTATGGCCAATACTAGCGCACAACAGACTACGGACAAGAGTAATCCCCCGCACAATGCCACCCAAAGTGGAATTTTCCTCTTCATATACATTCCCTCGTATTATAAGTTTATAGACCTCAATCTTAGAGACGGTAGACTTATTTTTTATGATACAGGTATTGGATGATTGTTGGTCATCCTCTTCCATACCTGCATAGTTAATAAGTTACTTTATAGCCATGCTCCCAGGTGTTACACAAGAGTAGGTAATCCATATCACAATTCTAATCTACGCTTTCCCTTATTTGTTTTTTTAGAGTTAAAATATTTAGTCCGTCATGATATTCATATTCAACAGTGTCCATAAATTTTTTCACCATCAAAAGCCCAAGGCCACCAATCTCCCGTTCATCTGCGGAAAGAGATGTGTCGGGGACTGCGGTTGCCGTGGGGTCGTAGGGCAGACCATTGTCGGCAAAGCGCAAGGTAAGGCAACCGTTTGAAATCTTCACGCCCACCGTGGCGTCCGTCGCACCGGAATAGCGCGCAATGTTGGAAAAGATTTCGTCCACAGCGATGTTCATCTGCGCAATCAGCTTCATGGGAAGAGCCGCTTCCTCCATGCTTTGCTCCACAAAGTTCGTCACCTCTGTCATGGCTTCCAGTGAGGGTGGCAGCTTCAGCTTTTGCATACCAAATGTATCGGCGGGCATCAGCGTGAGGCACAGCATGGTAATATCATCAAACTGCGGCGCTTGCCCGACAAAGTTGTCAACGTCTTCCTTGATTGCCGTAAGAAGCCGTTTACAGTCGCATTCCTTGCTGCGGTTTAACGTATCCAGCATTCGGTCGGTACCGTAAAGCTCGTCGTTCGCGTTGGTGGCTTCGGGCACGCCATCGGTGTAGAGGAAAATGCGGTCGCCCGGATTCATTTGCAGCGCATATTCCGTGTACCGCGAGTGCTCCATACCGGCAAGCACAAAGCCGTGCTTATCCTTTAGCAGTGTATAATCGCCATTCACGCGCTTGAGAACAGGGTACTCGTGCCCAGCGTTTCCGCAGGCGAGCTTTCCTGTGGAGATTTCCAAAATGCCCAGCCAAACCGTGACAAACATCTCCGCTTCGTTGCCCGCGCAAAGCTGCTTGTTTACCTTTTCCAGCACTGCTTTGGGGGAAAGACCTGTCTGCGCCACATTTTTGAGAAGCGTTTTGGCAATGACCATGAATAAAGCCGCAGGGACACCCTTGCCGGATACGTCGGCCATGACCACGCCCAGGTGGTCGTCGTCAATGAGGAAAAAGTCGTAAAAGTCACCGCCAACTTCTTTGGCGGGGGTCATTGTGGCATAAATGTCAAGCTCCGGCCGCTCGGGAAACGCAGGGAAGATACTTGGTAGCATACTGGCTTGAATGTGTTTTGCCACGTCTAGCTCCGCCCCGATGCGTTCTTTTTCGGCGGTCACAGCGGTAAGGTTGATAATGTAACTATGTAGTGTATGTGCCATGTGGGTAAATGCATCAGCCAGATTTTCCAGCTCGTCTCTTGTATGCACATTTAGATTAAAATCTGCCAATGCATCCATATCTCCGCAGGTAATTGTTTTGGTTGCGAGATTAAGCTGCTCGATGGGCCTGAGGAGTGACCACTTGATAAATGCAAAATATCCAATTAAAAAAACTAGCATAATTCCAACGATAGTGAGCGTAATTGTCACAACAAACTGTGTTATCTGGCTGTTGATCATTTCCATTGAGATGTCTACGCAGGAAAGCGCAACCGCC
>JAVVPJ010000175.1:0-3183 GCA_036655815.1 Oscillospiraceae bacterium | reverse complement strand
CAATGTCATAATTTGGGTTGAACCTTGCAAGAGTCTGCTTTGATTGACACACCATCTTTTCAACCTGCATCTTGTCATAAGGCACACACAACGCAACAATATCAGATTCGATGCGTCCATAGGCCGTTTTGGACCATTTCTGCGCATCCTCCTCCAGCTGATCAGCAATGTAGATCAGCAGTTTATCACCCTCCGCAGCGCCGAAGAAGGAGTTAATCAATTGAAAACGATCTACATCAAAACGAAGAAAGGCAAACTGTTCGTCAGAGTGCGCATTCAACAGCTTGCGTGTCTCGCTGAAAAATTTCGTCTTGTTGTAAAGCCCTGTTAATGCATCATATTCAGATAAATAACGCAGCTGTTTGAGAGCTGAAAGCTGGCTCCGATCAATGGCATTTTTGAGCCGAAACAGAAGAATCTCCGCATCATAGGGCTTGGTGACAAAATCCCACGCCCCAAGAGAAAGCGCCTTGCGCTCGCTGCTGTGATTGCCGCTTCCAGTCGTTACAACGACCGGCAAATTCTTGTAGCAATTCTGCTCCCGCATGGCTTCCAACACAGCATAGCCGTCCATCACTGGCATAACAAGATCAAGCAATATGGCAGAAATGCAGTCATACTGTCCGCGTAGCAGATCCATTGCAATCTGTCCGTTTTCTGCCTCCAGCACGGCATACTGTCCTGATAATATTTTCGAAAGGATCGCGCGATTGATGGGATTGTCATCGACGATCAAAACGGTTTTCAGAATAGGGATTTCAGCGCCTGTCCATAGCACATTTTGTGGAAATTCCTGTGAAGTCACGCGACTCCTCCTGCGGGCGCTGTGGTTGTCACTGGTCATGGCGCACCTCCTTGCAATTGGACTTCCAGCTTCTGACACCGTGAGAAATGATTTATTTTCATCACTGCGTTGTCATACTTTCCAAAATAGCCGATGCATTTTCCGCAGTGATCCTCTTCTTTTGACATCATCATGGTATGTTAAGTATAAGTATTGCATTGAACAATGTCAATTAAAGATTGCCAAAGCCTCCTATCGTAATTTTACGCTACGATAGGAGGCTTTTCGCTACGATTTATTGAAAAGTGTATGCGTTCCACCTGTGGACTGGAAGCCCTCACCATCGAGCAATCCACCACATCCCGTTTCTGCACGCCCACAACCTCATGAGCACAAAGGCTTTGCTTTTGCTGCTGCAATGAGTGCCTGCACATGGGCAGGCATGGCACGCATCTCTTCACGCGACACGCCGGTTGTTTCTACGGGAGGCAGCGCCCTCAGTGAAATGGTCGCTGGACAAATTCGGTTTCCGTTTGCTTCCATGACTCGGTAGGATCCTTCCAACGCCACCGGAACAATGGGAACACCTGCCTTAGCGGCGGCGCGAAAGGCGCCTGCTTTAAATTCCCCCATATCAGATCCGCGGGAACGGGTTCCTTCTGGGAAAATAATCACCGAGTCGCCTCCTCGCAAACGCGCCTCTACCTCTCGCAACGCGCCCATCGAAGCCCGCATGTTGCCACGGTCAATGAAAACGCATCCCATCAATTTCATCCAGCCGCGCACCAGAGGCAAACGGGTCAGTTCCACCTTGGCCACCAAGGGATACACACGGTCAAGTCCGGCCAGCAAGACGGGAATGTCAAAGTTTCCCTGATGGTTGGCAACGAAAACCGCCGCTCTGTTTGGAATATTCTCCAGCCCTTCAATCGCCAGCGTCACCCCTGCCCAACGCAACAAGGTGGCTGCCCATGGACGTACGGAATGCTGCACGATTTCGTCTGCCTGTGCAACATCTCCCGCTGCGAGAAGCTGCGCCGCGCGACGCTGACGTGGCCAGAGTGATATGAGAGATGTACAAAACCCAAAAAACCATCCAATGGTACGCAACATCAGCAAGCCCTCCATGTTAAATCTTTAAATTTCCCATTCCATCTGTTCCACTTTTGCCTTGTCCCGCCGATGTCGCAATGACGCAGTTGCGGACACATCTCTCCCGCATGAACGTCGCCTCTCATCTGATGGGAATCATTTGCAATAAAAATGATTGCATGTGTGTCATGATTGCCAGCGGGCGGGGCAAACTTGTGAAATGCAAGCCGCAGAGAGGATGATGTGCATGCGCAGACAGCGCATCGGGGAATATACATTAATCTATACGATTGGATCGATGTCATACAGTGTCGTTGAGATCCTGTGGCGCGGCTTCACCCACTGGACCATGTCCATCACCGGCGGGATCTGCTTTTTGCTCCTGTATCTCATGAACGCGCGGCTGCGCTGTTCTTCGCTCGCTGTCAAATGCCTGACCGGCTCGGCGTTGATTACCACTGTGGAGTTTATGGTGGGGTGCTTTGTCAACCTGCTGTTGGGATGGGATGTATGGGACTATTCCAATATGCCGTTTCAGCTCTTGGGCCAGGTTTGTTTTGTGTTTTCTGCGCTATGGTTTTTTTTGTGTATTCCAGGTCTGATGCTGGCCTCTTTGCTGCGCCGCCGGTTGTTCCGGCAGGAGTAGCACGAGAACAGCGGGAGCATGTCACAGGATGACAGTGCGTACCAGCAACACGCATGTCAGCAACGCAGAAAATCCACCACAGGCCACCAAAAACCCGACCCGCGCACGCGGCTTTTTAATGCGCATCGAGATAATTCCCAGAAGCAGCCCTGTGGCCGCCAATGACAATACATCTAAAAAAACATAGGCAACGATTGGCGCAATTCCGCAGAGGCGCGCCAGCGGCCCAGACAAGCGGGCACCAACCATATGCATAGCCGGAATGATGATGAGCGGGAGTACTGCGAAGCTGTAACCCCATCCTTTTCCGGAGCGCATGACTGTAAAGGAAAACAACAGGATAACAACAATGATCGCGCTGCATTCAAAAATCATGATGCTTCTCTCTTCCGCCGCGATCCTGCGGCCTGTTTTGGGCGATCCTGTGTTGCTTTAATGAAAGCTTTCCAAAAAAAGCTTCTTCACGGACTCGTTATCATTGCATACGGAGAAAAGCAGCACGTGGTTTTCCACCGTAACAATTGCTTTTTCGATGCGGAACAGCTCCTGAGGATTATAGTTTTCATAGTTGGCACGCTGATCTTCCAGACGACGTTCCACCATCTTTTTGGCGGCCTCTACAGCCTTGTCGTCGGAGAGCTTCATGACAGCCAGCTCATTG
>JAVVPJ010000174.1:0-3203 GCA_036655815.1 Oscillospiraceae bacterium | reverse complement strand
ACCAGTGCCAGATACAGCGCCGGTAGGCTGAAGGACAAAAAGAAACACACATGCCGTAGCATACGCCCCACCGTAGCCACCCAGAAGTTGAGATAGTAGTCATCGTCGGACTGAAAGTTCTCGACAAATAGATAGGGAATGGTCAGCACGACCGGAGTGCCGTCTACCACCAGCGCCACACGTCCCTCCAGCAACCGCGCCGCTACAATATCAGGCCGTTCGGTGGATCCTGTCGTCTTGAATAGAGAGAGACGGTGATCTCGAATCATCTCCGCAATGTAATTGGTATCCAATACGCTGTCAATATCGACCTTGGCCAGACGTTCCTTGAGCATCGCCAGTGTCTGGGGCTTCACCAGCGAACCAAGATAGCAGATCATCACCAAGGTATCGGTGCGTCGCCCCAGATACTGTGTCTCCACACAAAAATCAGGAGTTGGCAGACGACGGCGAAGAAGCGTAATGTTTTTCATGGCTGCTTCTCCAAATCCCTCACGCGGGCCTTGCAGAATGCGCTCATCTTCCGGCTCGGTCACACCGCGCGTCGGCCATCCCTTGGTATTGATAACGATGCCTTCGTTGCAGCCATCTATCAGCAGGAGCGTATCACCATAGAGCATTGAGCGAAGCATCTCACGCAAATTGGCTGTCGCCTTGACCTCACAGGCAAACAACACTTGGCGGCATACATAATCCACCAGCGTCCTCTGCCTATTTGGCACATCTGCCTCCAACAATGGGCGTACCACTGAATCATTCAAGCTTGCGGAATTGACCATACTGTCGATAAACAGCAGGGCACATGGAATTGAAACGCACCGCTCCATCGAGAGGTGGCGAACGCGAAGGATTTGATCCTTTTCAAAAATCCGGTGCAAAAACCTCAGGTTTTCCTCCAGACTTTCTGTCAGCTGTGTCGATTCAAAATCAGAAAGTTGTCTTCCATTCATCTTGTCCACCCCCAAAAAAAGCACGGCCTACAAATGCAGTATGGGCATGGTTCAAGAAAGTATGCGACCATCATGCTGTGCATAGTACACTTTTGACGGCACAACAAGCCGGGATCCAACCGTCCTAAAGCTATGCGGACGGTCGGGTCCCGGCTCTAATGGCTTTTTTTGGTGCTGACCCCGATATCGCTGCCTAAAATAGCCCCTGTAGACACTGCATCGGCGCCGAAGCGGCTACGTAAGACATCCAGTGTGCGCTCCAGCTTTTCCTGACGTTCCCGGTATCCAGCATCCAGCTGTCCCTCAAAGGACAATTGCTCTCCTTCTTCCCCCTCGCCGATCAGACTAACAGCAGTCACAGTAAGCATACGAATCGGTTCAGCCATATTCCAGCTCTCCTGTACTAATTCCAGCGCAGCTGCGGCAATCTCGTACGCCAACGCCGTCGGGCACGGCAATGCCCGCTGCCGTGAGATGATCCGCATCCGGGTGTCCTTGATCTGCACCGCTACCGTACGGCACTCTACGCCATGGCGCCGCAACCGCGTCGCAACCTCTCCGGATAGCGCCTCCAGCCCTATTCGAACATCCTGTAGGTTCATCAAGTTGCGTCGAAATGTCATCCCGTTGCTCACCGACTTAATTTCCCGCTCCTCGCATGCAGACCGAACTGCCCCCTCATCGAGTCCATTGGCATAGTCATAGATCTGCTCACCCAATTTGCCCAAACGCTGCGTCAATCGTCTCCGTCCCGTCTGAGCCAACTGCCCAATTGTTTTCACATCCATCCCCGCGAGCGTCCGCTCGGCAGACGGCCCCACATAAAGCATTGCGCCAACCGGAAGTGGCCACACAAAATCGCGAAAATTTTCTTGTGTAATCACAGTTGTTGCATCCGGCTTTTGATAGTCAGAGCCTAGTTTAGCAAAGACCTTGTTAAACGACACCCCCACCGAAATCGTAATGCCCGTCTCCTGTCGCACCACACGGCGCAGCGTATCAGCGATCTGCTTTCCTGTGCCAAATAAATGTGCGCTCCCCGTCACATCCAGCCACGACTCGTCAATGCCAAACGGCTCAACCAGATCCGTATAGCGTTCATAGATCTCATTGATTTGACGTGAGTACTTCGTGTACGCCTCTCGATGAGGCTCAACCAACGTCAAGGAAGGGCACTTACGCAATGCTTGCCACACCGTTTCAGCGGTCTGGATGTGATAGCGCTTCGCCAGCTCATTCTTGGCCAGAATAATGCCATGCCGACTCTTTGGGTCCCCGCACACTGCCATAGGAACTTCCTGCAACGCAGGGCACAGCACACTCTCGACCGAGGCAAAAAATCCGTTGCAATCGCAGTGAAGAATGATCCGTTCCATCGCTTTCTCCCCTTTTGATTCATCATATCATAAGCACATTTGTGTTTCAAGCGCATGCATCTCCCACTGTGTCGTACCTTGGCATTGCAGCGTTCCTCATCACAATCGCACACGCAGTCACATGAGTTTTGTCCGATTCGAGCGTTATTTACAAAATAGTACCGTTTTTATGCTGACATTGCGTGTTTGACCGTGTATAATGAAAACATATTGCCAAGTAGGCAAATTGAGACAGGGGGAGTTTGGATGAAACTAACCTTTTTGGGAGCCACTCATGAAGTGACGGGAAGCTGTTTTTTACTGACAGCCTGTGGGAAGCATGTTCTCATTGACTGCGGCATGGAGCAGGGTCCCAACCTGTACACCAATCAGGAGATCCCGGTAAGCGCTCACGAAATCGATTTTGCACTCCTGACGCACGCGCACATTGATCATTCTGGCATGCTACCACTGCTGTACAAGAATGGCTTCCATGGCCAGATTCACGCGACAGATGCCACTGCCGATTTGTGCGACATCATGTTGCGCGATTCCGCACACATTCAGGAATTTGAAGCGGAATGGCGCAACCGCAAGGGCAAGCGTTCCGGTGCGGCCGAATATGTCCCCATCTACACGATGGACGATGCCGTGGGTGCCATCGGATGCTTCGTACCGCATCCCTACAACGTTCGGTTTCAACTGTGCGAGGGCATTGAGTTGCGCATGATTGATGTCGGGCATTTGCTTGGCTCCGCGAGCATCGAGATATGGGTTACTGAGGACGGCGTCACCAAAAAGCTGGTTTTCTCGGGCGACATCGGCAACTTTGATCAACCGTTGCTGCGCAATCCGCAGTATATCCCCGAGGCGGATGTTGTCATCATGGAATCCACCT
>JAVVPJ010000173.1:0-3205 GCA_036655815.1 Oscillospiraceae bacterium | reverse complement strand
CGTCCAACTTGGGGATCTGAGCGACCTCCTGCCGGGAGAAAGCCACCCCTAATTGGGGAATAAGCTGCGGGCGCGCCACAAGAAATTTTCTTGGGGCGCGCCCGCTGCCTTGGAACAGACTTCTGTTAATCGGCGTAATTGGTAAAGTATCCCTGAATCAGAATAATAGGGGTTCCTTTGTCTCCGCTGCCCGAGGTTAGATCACAAAGCGAGCCGATCAGATCGGTCAGGCGGCGCGGCGTGGTCCCCTGCGACGCCATGGAACCCTTCAGATTGGTGTCTTTTTGACGGATGCGTGCCGCAATGGCATTGCGCAACGCATCCCCCGCAAGACCGGCAAAGTCGTTGTCAGCGAGATATTTGAGCTTGAGCTCGTTGGGCGTCCCCACCAGACCCTTGGTGTGGCCGGGGGAGACAACGGGGTCGGCCAATTCCCAGATTTTGCCGACAGGATCTTTGAACGCGCCATCCCCATAGACCAGCACCTCGAGACGTCGGCCGGTGCGTTCCAAAAGCGTGTTTTGAACAGCCATGGCAAAGGCTTCACAGTCGCGGGGAAAGAGCTTGATGCTGGTTTCGGTTGCCTTGTTGGACCCCAACAGACCATAATCGGCATTGAACCCACTGCCGTTGATGGAATGGTTCATCAACCCGTCCAGCGTAAGCACATGCGCTGCGCCCGCGTTTTGGAGCAGCCGTTCGGTGTGGCGGCGGGTATGGATATCACAGCACAGCACCTGTTTTGTGAAGGAAAGGATGACCTCGGGGCGATTGGCAAAGACCACCTCAACCTCGGCACCCTCCTCCTCAATCAAGGAACAGTAATAATCGACATAGTCGATGCCGGTAAAAGGGTGGACGGGATGACCAAACAGCGCGCGATAGCGCGGTAACGTCAGGACGTCCGACCAGGGATTGACCCCCTCGCTGTCGAGGAGATCGGGGTCGATCAAGTGGTTTCCCACTTCATCAGAGGGATAACTGAGCATCAAAACGATTTTTTTGACACCCCGCGCGATACCGCGCAGACAAATGGCAAAGCGATTGCGACTGAGAATGGGAAAGAGAACACCCAGAGGCTCCGCGTCGGAAAAATGGGTTCTGACATCAGCCGCAATGTCGTCCACAGTGGCATAATTGCCCTGAGAGCGGGCGACAACAGCTTCGGTAATGCCCACGACATCCCGATCACATAACGCAAAGCCTTCCTCCTGCGAGGCGGCGAGAACACAGTCGGACACGATGGAAACAAGGTCATCCCCTTGGCGGATGATGGGCGCACGGATGCCCCTGGAAACGGTTCCGATGGTTTTTGACATTTTTTTCACCTGACCTGCAAATTTGTTGGATCAAAGCCTTTTACAGTATATCAAACTTACAGGCAAATGAAAAGAAAAAGATTTTTGGCACTGCTTGGGAAGCTCCAGAGGCAAAAAATAAAAATGCGAGGTTCCACGGTTTATTTGCCTGAATCCGGATGAAAGCTAGAGAGTGCGGGGGAAAGACAAGAAAGCTTTCTTGATGTGGAAGGATGCCGGAGAAAAAGCAGCGAATGAGTCGAAATCCCATGAAATGATTGACAATTAGGGAAGATATGATATAGTAATATTGCGTCTTTACACCGCGTTCACAAAATGTACACAGTGTCGTATATACCGACTAACATCGGGCTATGCCCGATCGGAACAAACCTTTTGCGGGGAGCGGTATGAGAAGGGCTGTGGGTCGGCAGGCCGAATGGCCCGGGGACTTTAAAAACCGCAAAGGGGATGCAATATGGAAAATTTAATTATCCTGCGGGATATTGTCGTGGAATTTGATGGTGAGAAAGTGCTCAAGTCCATCAACCTCGAAATTCGAGATCAAGAGTTTATCACGCTGCTTGGGCCTTCCGGGTGTGGAAAAACCACAACACTTCGGATTATCGGCGGATTCGTCGAGGCCAGCCAGGGTGATGTTTTTTTTGACGGTGTGCGCATCAATGATCTGCCACCCCACAAGCGTCAGGTCAACACCGTGTTTCAACGTTACGCCCTTTTCCCCCATCTCAATGTGTTTGAAAATGTGGAGTTCGGGCTCAAAATCCGCAAAGTGTCCGAGCTGGAGCGCCGGGTCAAGGTGAAGGAGATGCTGGAGCTGGTGGGTCTGCGAGGGTTTGAACGGCGCGCTGTCGGGCAGCTTTCGGGTGGACAGCAGCAGCGGGTCGCCATTGCGCGCGCGCTGGTGAACCGTCCTAGGGTCCTGCTGCTGGATGAGCCGCTGGGAGCGCTGGACCTCAAGCTGCGCAAGGAGATGCAAATTGAACTCAAACGCATTCAGCAATCAACCGGCATCACCTTTGTTTATGTGACGCACGATCAAGAAGAAGCACTGACCATGTCGGATCGTGTTGTGGTGATGCGCAGCGGCGAGATTTTACAGATCGGCACGCCGCAGGACATTTACAATGAGCCCATCAATGCGTTTGTGGCAGACTTCATCGGCGAGAGCAATCTTGTAGAGGGCATTATGCGCCGCGACTACCTTGTTGAATTTGCAGGCAAGAGCCTTCCCTGCGTGGATCGGGGCTTTGCTGTTGATCAGTTGGTGGATGTGGTCATTCGCCCGGAGGACATTGATCTCGTGGATGCGGCACAGGGCATGATGACCGGGGTGGTGGAGTCGGTGATCTTCAAGGGGGTTCACTATGAGATGATGGTCGAAAGCAGCGGCCACCACTGGATGATTCACTCAACCGATGCGTGTCAGGTGGGTGACTTTGTTGGCATGCAGCTCACCCCTGATGATATCCACATCATGGACAGGGAGAGCCAGGAGGAACGCCATGAAGGGTAGCAGAGGTGCATCAATTCCTTATCTTTTGTGGATTTTCATTTTTACGGTGCTGCCTATGGGGCTGGTGGTGTGGTTCGCCTTCAGCACGGAGGATGGCAGTTTCACCTTCACCAACATTTCGGCGGTGGGGGCATATGCTGCTGTCATTTTTCGCTCCATCTGGCTGGCCGCGATTGCAACGGCACTGTGTCTGGTCATCGCCTATCCACTGGCCTATCACATCTCACGGACAAATCCGCGGCATCAGAAAACATATCTGATGCTGGTGATGCTGCCGATGTGGATGAATTTTTTGCTTCGGACCTACGCTTGGATGACATTGCTTGAAAACACCGGCCTCATCAATCGCCTGTTTGCCATGGTGGGGCTT
>JAVVPJ010000172.1:0-3254 GCA_036655815.1 Oscillospiraceae bacterium | reverse complement strand
GGAGCATATTTCACATGATGGTGCTTTTCATAGGTTTCCCGGAGCCCTTCCAGAATCCGAATGGAATCCTCGATCCCCGGAGGATTGACCAGCACCGGCTGAAAGCGCCGTTCCAGCGCGGCATCCTTTTCGATGTGCTTTCGATATTCAGTAAAAGTGGTCGCGCCGATCACCTGAATTTCTCCACGCGACAGGGCGGGCTTGAGAATGTTGGCAGCGTTCATCGAGCCCTCGGCGTCCCCGGCCCCGATGAGATTGTGCACCTCGTCAATGAACAAAATAACGTTACCTGCATCCTTGACATCGGCCACCAGCCCCTTGACACGGCTTTCAAACTGACCGCGAAATTGCGTGCCGGCAACCAACGCCGTCAAGTCAAGAAGATACAGTTCCTTGTCGGCCAGACGCGGTGGCACATCCCCTGACACAAGGCGCTGGGCAATGCCCTCGGCGATGGCCGTCTTGCCTACGCCCGGCTCACCGATGAGACAGGGGTTGTTCTTTTGGCGTCGATTGAGAATCTGCATAACCCGATAAATTTCGCGATCGCGCCCTATGATGTTATCGATCCTACCCTCAGCGGCCTTATGTGTCAGATTTTCGCAATATCCATCAAGGAATTTCCGCTTGTGCCGTTCAGGTACGCCTTTTTGCCGCACTCCAGTTGTTTTGCCATGCACAGATTCCGTCTCACGCGACAGCGGAATCATGGGAGGTGTATTCGCCTGTTCCTCGCCCGACTCTGCCTCTGTCTCCGGCACAATGGGCAGATTCCCCGTCATAAAATTTTGTAAAAATGCTGGAAATGCTCTCGCTCCACCCGGCTCAAAATTTTCCTCTCCACCCATCATTTCCATCATCTGTCCAGATAGCGTGTCAATGTCATCCTCCGAAACGCCCAGCTTATCAAGCATCTCCTGCACTTGAGGAATGCCCAGCTCGCGGGCGCATTTGAGACAGTAGCCGTCGTTAATCGGTTTGTCATCCTCCATGTGGCTCACAAAAATAATTGCCATCCGCTGTTTGCAGCGTGTACACATCAAATTCATGGTGCTTCACCTCGTTTGCGCAATAGTATAACCCAAGTTTATGAACGCCATATGAAGCATGGGTTCAAAGCTGATAGGGTTCTGAAAGAAATGATGAGTTTCAGGCAGACCAGAACGAAAAATCACGTCTTGCTGGCCAGACATCAAGCGCTCGTCCACGGAGCAATTTCCAAAAAGTGCCGGAACAAAACGGTCTGTCCGATGGCTCCACTCGTGATCGGAGTCAGCGTGTCCCCCGTAGCGGCAATGAGCAACCAGAGCAGCGAGGCCAGCACAAAAACATAAAGTAGGCCCTGCACAATGCCCAGCAGGCCGCCCAGCACGGCGTTGACTCCCCCAATAAGGGGTACGCGGTTGACGCCTTTCAAAAGCCGAGCAAGAGCGCCCACAGCGAAGGAGCAAAGTGCGAACAAAACGCAGAATATGATTGCTTGCAACAGTGAAACCGCCAGCGGGGAAATCACCGAGTCGGCCAGCGCCAGCGGAAAATCAGACGCACTACCCCAGACCTTATCATACCACAGTTTGAGATCCTGTGGCAAACGCAGCCCCAGCGCCTGTCGAATTCCCATCGGAAGGTGCTGCATCAGCCCCTCCAGACCTTTTGAAAAGGCCTCCAGACCCGGCTGACCGAAGCGGTCGATGTTTTCGGAAATCGCTGTCAGAACGCGCTTCTCAAAAAAGCGGCCATAGATCCATTCAGCTGCGGGATCACTATAGTGCATGCACAACAAAGCCGAGCCCAGCGTCCCAACCAAGCGTACAATCGAGTTGAGAAACCCTCTGCGGTAGGCCGTGACGGCCGAAATCAACACGACAACGACCGTGACGGCATCAAGTGCAAAAGCGGTGGACCACATCAACATTCACTCCTATCGGATTGGACTGCGGCGCAGTTCTCGCGCCGTGGCATGGTAAAGATCATCCCCCACCACCGCCGCGCATGCGGCGTCTGGCGTTTCTATGGTATTGCGCAGCTCCAACGCTGCGGAATACCGTGTGGCGCGATTGCCCTGGAAGGCAATGACGTCATCGTGATGGAAAAACAGACTCTGAACCGGTTCAGTGAGCATGACGGAGGCCACCTGACGTGCCTCAGGATCGAGCCTGCGCAGTGTGAGGTGATGACTAACGGCGTAGCTGCCCACCGCGATGGCCGTCGTGCCGTCTGGCGCGATGCAAAACGCATCGAGCTGCTCGTCACCGTAATCGGTGCGGTTGCGTACGACACCGTCTGGTGAAAGGGCTACGACGGCACGATCGGTGACCGCCACAACGCTGCCATCATTCTGCACCCGCATGGCCAGCAGCACCTCGTCGGTAAAAATTGTGTTCCATCGTTCGACGCCTCCAGACAGGGAAAAGAGCCGGACGGATGAGGAAATTACCCCTTTGTCCGACTGCACTCCTCCCATGGCACACAGTTCCCCATGATCGTTGAGGGACAGCACCGAGACAAGTCCCTCAGACGAAGCCCACTCAAACAGCTTCTGGTATTCAGCATCCAGCACAGTGACCTGTGACTGACAGCCCACCGCCGCCGTCGAGACAGCGGAAAGTCCACGCTCACAGAGCGTGGCTGCATAGATGACGCCCGCGCAGGTATCCTCAAAGAGCTGTTGGCTGCCAGAACGGATCGAAATGCCATAGCCACCCTGATCATAAACCATAAGCCAGCGTCCGGCGGTGACGGCAACAGGCATTGTGCTGGTCAATCGGGCGAAATCGACCTCATGTCCGGCCGGGTTGTAGACTGAAACCCCCGTCGGCGACAACGCCGCCACCCGCCGCCCAACATGGACCAGCTGCAACGGGGGCGTGGCCAGAACGACAGGATAGCCATGGTTGTCAAAGGCCGATTGCAGGGTGTCAGTCAGCAGCACCCCAATGCCCTGGGACGCCAGATCAAAGCGAAAGGCATAGGCTACGAAGACCACTGCCGAAAGCAGCGCCAGCACTAGCAATCGTTTAACGGTATGGCGAAGCACATGCTTTTTTCTCTCTTTGTCCAGATCGGTCAAATGGCTCATGATACGCTCCTTTCTGCGGTGGGTCAGACAGTAGGAAGGTCGTAAAACACCTCGTCTAGCCACAAACCGCAAGCCGGTGCCGTAGCGCCTGCGCGTGCGCGGTTCTTAGAGGCGAGAATGGGCAAAATCGAGCCGCACGGCAACGCACCCCGGGAGATATCCAGAAGGGTTCCGG
>JAVVPJ010000171.1:2787-3255 GCA_036655815.1 Oscillospiraceae bacterium | reverse complement strand
CACTGTTGGTTCTGATCAGCACCATGGCATCGGTTGCGAGATAAAGCATCTCGGCCAGGGGCTCCTTGATAAAATAGGCTCCTGTGAGTTTTTTGCGCCGCGTCTTGGTCGCATAGGAGGCCATTTCCACCTTGGCCAGCTTTCCGTTGGCAAAAGCAAAAAGCATAAATCCACTGTAATCGGTTGTCACAGCCATATAGAGTGCCGATTCTCCCTCATCAAAGCCAAGGCGTGCGGGAATATAGTCGCCAAGCACGCTGGCCTTGGTGTCATCAAAATTACTGCCCTGTGCTTTGTAAACCTGCCCTTTATCGGAGAAGAAGAGCAAATGGGCACGGTTGGTCGATTCGATTGTCTGGACGACGATGTCGCCATCCTTGAGTTTGTGTTCACTTGACATTCTCCACGACTGAGGCGTAATCTTTTTAAAATAGCCCTCACTGGTAAAGAAATAGGTCACAGGGTAAT
>JAVVPJ010000171.1:0-2777 GCA_036655815.1 Oscillospiraceae bacterium | reverse complement strand
GCGCCTCCAGATCTTCTGGTTCCCCTTCCCCATCGTCTGGCTCGATGATCTCGCTTTTACGGGGCTGACCATATTTTTTAGCCACCTCGCGCAGCTCCTTAATGATAATGCTCTCCAACCGAGCGCGACTGCCCAGCGTCTCTTCCATCGTATTGATATCTTTTTGGAGGTTTTCCACCTCGTTAGTTCGCTTGACAATATACTCTCGGTTGAGATTGCGAAGTTTGATTTCGGCCACATTTTCAGCCTGCACCTCGTCAATGCCAAATCCAATCATAAGGTTTGGCACAACTTCGCGCTCTTCCTCCGTCTCCCGAACAATACGGATCGCACGATCAATATCAAGCAGAATCTTTGCTAGGCCCAGCAGCAGATGTAGTTTTTCTTTTTTGCGGGCAAGGTCAAAGTAGAGTCTGCGCCGCACACACTCAAGACGAAAAGCAGTCCACTCCCGCAAGAGAGCGCGCACACCCAGTACTTGCGGTGTCGAACCAATCAGTACGTTGAAGTTACAAAAGAAGCTATCCTCCAGAGGAGTCATTTTACATAGGCGACGCATCAAGGGCTCAGGATCAACGCCGCGTTTGAGATCCATGGTCAGTTTCAGCCCCTGCAAATCGGTTTCATCGCGCACATCGGTGATTTCACGCACACGACCCGCTTTGACCAGCTCAACAAGCTTGTCAATGATCGCCTCAATCGTCGTTGTGGGTGGGATCTCGATCACTTCGATGCAATTATTAAGTTTATCATAGCGCCATCTACTGCGCACGCGAATGCCGCCCCGCCCTGTTTCATAGATATTCCTCAGTTCAGCAGGATCCACAATGATCTGTCCGCCAAGTGGAAAATCGGGTGCAAGCAGTGTATCAACAATGGGATGGTCAGGATTTTTAAGCAGAGCAATGGTTGTTTCACAGACCTCCACGAGGTTAAAAGGGCAGATGGAGCTGGCCATGCCCACTGCAATGCCCACATTGGAGTTCACAAGGATGGACGGGAAGCTCACCGGCAGCAGCGTTGGTTCCTTCATGCGTCCATCATAGCTGTCCGCCATGTCAACAGCGTCGCGATCCATGTCGTTGAACAGCTCGGCGCACAACGGCATCAGTTTGACCTCAGTATAGCGACTGGCGGCGTAAGACATATCACGCGAATAGCACTTTCCAAAGTTACCCTTGGAATCCACATAGGGGTGCAGCAGCGCCTGATTTCCGCGTGAGAGACGCACCATCGTCTCATAGATCGCCTGATCGCCGTGGGGATGGAGCTTCATCACCTCACCGACGGCATTGGCCGACTTCACACGTCCTCCGTTCAGCAGGCCCATTTTATACATTGTGTATAAAATTTTACGGTGTGACGGTTTGAATCCATCGATTTCCGGAATCGCCCGCGATACAATCACGCTCATCGCATAAGGCATATAGTTGCTGGTCAGCGTATCTGTAATCTTCTGGTCCAGAACAATGCCTGCATTTTCAATATAGGCATTTTCCATCCCTGTCTTTTTGACAGTGCTGTCCTTCTTTTTTCCCGCCATTCATCAATACCTCCCTCGTAGTTTCCGGCAGACCCCGTGGCGAACGCTCTTGTGATGGAACCGCTTTTTCACGAAAAGCAGTAGCCGGTTGCCATCGGTGTTTCCTTATGCGAGATCCAACTCGTCAAGATAGAGATATCCATTCTGGGCGATATAGTCCTTTCGTCCTGCCAGATTATCCCCAAGCAGCAGCTCAAACATCTCGGCCGTGCCGGCCACCGTCGAGGGCGTCACACGAACCAAGCGACGCGTCTCGGGATTCATGGTGGTCAGCCACATCATGTTCGCCTCGTTCTCACCCAGTCCCTTTGAACGCTGCACAACCAGTTTCTGTCCTTCCATCTTTTCGGTTAGACGGTTTTTCTCCGCGTCGGAATAGACAAACCAAGTCTTATCCTTGGAGGTGATTTCATAGAGCGGAGACTCGGCGATGTAGACCAATCCCTCCTCAATCAGACGGGGGGTCAGACGATAGAGCATCGTGAGGATCAGCGTGCGGATCTGAAATCCATCAACGTCGGCATCGGTACAAATGATAACCTTGTTCCAGCGCAGATTTTCAAGTTCAAAGGAGGCCAATTCCTTGTTGGCTTTCGATTGTACGTCGACGCCGCATCCCAGCACTTTGATGATGTCTGTGACAATATCATTTTTAAAAATTTTTCCATATTCGGCTTTAAGACAATTGAGGATCTTGCCTCTTACCGGGATAATCGCTTGAAATTCGGCATCACGTCCCATCTTGCAGGAGCCAAGTGCGGAATCTCCCTCAACAATGTAAATCTCCCTGCGTGAGGTGTCTTTTGTACGACAGTCCACAAACTTCTGTACGCGGTTGGAAATATCCAGCGATCCAGCTAGCTTTTTTTTGAGGGATACTCGCGTCTTTTCAGCCATTTCGCGGCTTCTTTTGTTGATGAGCACCTGCTCCCCAATCCGTAGCGCCTCATCGGGATTCTCAACAAAACAAACTTCCAAGTTGTGGCGCAAAAATTCGTTCATTGCCTCGTAAATAAAGCGATTCTTAATGGATTTTTTGGTCTGGTTCTCATAGGAGGTGATGGTCGAAAATGAGGATGAGATCAGTGCCAGACAGGGTTCTACATCAGCAAATGTAATCTTACTTTCATCTTTGAGATATTTTCCATTGGCTTTCAGCCAGCTATCAATCTGTGACACAAAGGCCAGCTTGACGGCTTTTTCCGGTGATCCGCCGTACTCCAGAAAGCCGGAA
>JAVVPJ010000170.1:0-3288 GCA_036655815.1 Oscillospiraceae bacterium | reverse complement strand
CTATCGACAGATCCAACACGCGGTGATGCGTGAAATGCAAAAGATTAACCTGACACAATTGCTAAAATGCTATCATGGCACAACGTGATAAGGATCATGCACGCCATCCGGGGGCAGCATGAATACAAAGCATAATTTTGTCATCCATGCTGCTTTTTGCACCTTGCGTGATTCCATGATGCAGCCCAATCGCGGTGGTTGGGTTGGTATGCTGCAATTCTCGGCATGAGAGCTTTCACACACGCTTTTGCTGTGCACATCCCTAGGCGTTCTCAAGAGGTGTGCTGCGTGGCTATGGTATCTGTAACCGAAAAATAGGTTCCGATCAGCATCACAGCGAGCGCAATCAAAAAGTTCGAGTTTGGCACTTCGTGTAACAGCAGGAAGGAGAACGCTACGCCGAGAAAAGGAGAAACGGCATAATAGGCGCTCGTCTTTGCCGCTCCCAGATATCGTTGCGCTAAAATATAAAAGTAAATACTCAGACCATAGGAGAAAAACCCCAAAAGCAGGCACTCAAATAAGAGTGAGAACGGCGGAAATTGTTCACCCAAAGCCAGTGCAATGAGCAGGGAACCCAGCCCTGAAAACATTCCTTTTAACACAACAATTTCCGCAGTGCTTTTGGAGGATAGCATTCTTGTACAGTTGTTTTCAAAACCCCAAGCGATGCAGGCAACCAAAATGAACAAGGAATGGAAGGAGAATGTCAGACGCGTCACATCTTTTAATGACAGAATTAGGCTTGACAACGTGATGAGCGAAATGGCAATCCATAGACGTTTTGAAACCAGTTCTTTGAAAACGACCAAAGCGATCACGGACGTCGCTACAATCTCAAAATTGTTCAGGAGCGAGGCACTTTCGGCCGTCGTTCCATTCAGCCCCAGCATCAGCAAGATTGGAGCAGCAATATCCAAAAAAATCATACCCAGTGTATAGGGCAATTCTTTTCGTGTCAACCGCAATCCTGGCTTTTGTGTTGTACATAACTTTCTGACGATGAATACGGAGCTCAAACCAATGCCTGCGCCGAGATACAACAACGCAGCCATCATGGTAGCGGACACAGTTTTCAGTAACAACTTTGATAGGGGAATGTTGATTGCATAGAGCATGGCAGCAATGATGGCATACACGATGGCGACATTGTTTTTTTGCTTCATGGAGAGGATCATTCCTTTTTATTATTCAAGGGGGATAACGAATCCTCAAAATCTTCGATCGGTATCATATCTATGAGAGGCGGCAGGCTTATTTTGCATGATCATACAACAGGCAGGGGGACGGAAAATGAAGCTTTCGCCGCGCGATGGTTTCGCTGGGATCTTCGCCGTGACATCAAAACTAGTGCCACTGCATTTTTTTTGTGATGTGAAATGTGTGCAGTTTCGAAGATTTCAGGCAATGAAAGATCAAAGCACAACAAGCAACCGACTGTACCGAAAAACAATCGCCCTTTTGCTGCTGTGCGTCCTCTTGGCTGGAGGATGCGTGCAACCGGCTCCCGCTTGCAAAATTTCCAAGCGGATGGAGGATACACTGCATGAGGAGTCGTTGACGTCTGAGACATCGGACTGCGCTGCATCTGAGACGCTTCTGGCCGATAACTGCGTCTTGCAACGAGCGCACGAAATTGCCTCTCTGATTTTTCCACGCAATGGGGACGAGGTTGCCAAGACGCTCGCCGCCTATGAATATGTGATTGCGCACACCTCATTTGCGTTGCCGGCCGGTTTGGATATCTGGCGGGTGCGAGGCGGGGGAGAAAAGCTTTCTTATCTTGAAAATCGAGCGCTTTCGCCGTTGCTGTTTGGCGTTGGTTCCTGTGAGGATTATGCTGCCGCACTCATTCTGCTGCTGCGGGAAGGGGGGATCGAAGCACGCTATGTTCCCGGACTGACGGCTTCAGTGCGCGGAGATTTTGTTGATCATGCTTGGGTTGTGGCTTGCGTGGAGGGGATGTGGTATCACCTTGATCCGCAACTGGAAGACAATGTGATGCGCAACAATCACTTGATGCTGCGCTACTTTTTGAAATCAGACATGACCATGCTGGCCGATCACCGATGGGGCGACAACCTGATTCGCTTTGGCGGGTTAACCAAGGAACAAATCAGCGAGGTGCACACATACTATCGGCCTCCTGCCTGTTCTCAGGATGCCCCTGCACATGAGCCGATCATGCTCCCTGAGATTCTCATGAAAAGCCGCGCGGAATTGGAGAAAGCGCTCTCAGACGAAATGACGGCCTATGAGCGCCAACATGGCGCGCTGCCACCACTGGCGCTCGACATCATACCGCCGGTATTTGGCAATGCAGGCTATGGGGATCCGGCCTTTTAAAGTCAAGGTTCATCCTCATATGTCCAGAATATCCAGAGCAAGCAACAAGAGCGTGCCCACCCTCCGCGTTTTTAGGGTCAGGGCGCGCTCTTTTTCATGATTCAAACGTGCCCATGCGCACAGTCACCGGCGCGTATGCAGAATTCACGCTGATGCTGTCTCAAGCAGAAGCGATCGATGCGACAAAACATTGCTCAATGACATGGGGCAACTGGAACATCACCTCAAGCAACAGCAGGAGCAACAGGTTTCAAGAGGCCTTGCCTGATTTTCACCTTGTGATCTGCCCCACTCCACTCGAGTCAAACCCTTGCACATGCTGCTTTGTGCCCGATGGCCGGTAACGCTTTGAGACGGAACGTGTCCATATCACGTGATCGGATGCGGCGATCCAGAATGCCCCCTGTTAGGGGCGCTCTTACTGCTGCGTCGTGTTGGGTTTATCGGGATGATCCGGGTCCTCATTCTCGGGAGGATCGATTGCGTCCTGTGATGAAGAGCTCTCTTCGGATGTGGCAACCGGAGTGGAGGCCTGTTTGCAGGCGGGAAGCACCATCGCCTCAGCTTCGGCTTGCAGCGCTTCATCACTTCCACGCATTGCCCAGGCCGGAGCATTGCCGGCTCGAACACAGTGGTTGAGCCGAAGCCACAGGCATGCCGAGATGATGACACCAAGAATGGCCACGATTTGCGAGACGCGGAAGCTGCCCATCATGAGGCTGTCGGTGCGCAGACCCTCAATCCATGCGCGGCCCAGACCATACCATCCACAGTAGAGCAATGTCAATTCGCCATGGAAATGGCGTCGGCGGGTATACCATACGAGAAACAGAAAGCCAATGAGATTCCATAGGGATTCATATAAAAATGTTGGATGCACCGGCAGATTGGGATCTACTGCTATGCCCATAGCGGCGAGATCTCCCTGCATGCGTGTCAGAT
>JAVVPJ010000169.1:0-3297 GCA_036655815.1 Oscillospiraceae bacterium | reverse complement strand
CTGTTGTCGGAAATGGGGATATTTTTACGGCAGACGATGCTAAAGAAATGTTTGAGGAAACAGGGTGCGACATGGTGATGGTCGGACGCGGAGCATTGGGAAATCCATGGATCTTTGCGCAAATTAAGGCACTGCTCACAAACAATGAGCGGTTGGCAGATCCTACGATTGAGGAACGTCTGGCGGTACTGCGAGAGGAAATTGCGCTGCTCATAGCCGACAAGGGAAATGATATCGGATACAGAGAGGCCAGAAAGCACGTCGCATGGTATATGTCAGGATTGCGCGGCGCGGCGGCCCTACGGCGCATGTGCGGCGCTATTTGCGGTCCTGCTGACATCGAAAACATTTGCGGTGTCGTTATGGCTGAAAATGGCGGACAACCGAAAAACTGATCAAGACTGATGAGTGATACAGATTTTTAAATGACAAAAAGGACAAAGCTTGCAGCCCTTGGTTCCATGCAGTGATCACACAACATGTCCCGAAAGAAAGCAGCAAACTTTGTCCCATCAAATGAGAAAGCACAAGGAGAGAATCATCAAGGACAACTGACACGCAACAATGTGGACAAAACAGTCAACGGCGATCAGGCGTCGCTCACTGTTAGCTGTTGCCCTGATTTTTGTTTTTATGGCGCGTTGCCAAAGTGCTCACGGAGCAATAAAAATTGTAGTAAAATAGCTCTCGCTTGTTGCCTCGTCGATCTTGTGAAAGGTGCATTGTGTGGGAAGACCACAATCGGTTACGATTACCGAACGCTCTGCAAGCCCCAGCTGATGCAAGAGGTGCTTTATCTGAGGCAGCGCATGGCCTGATTTCATCAGCACCTTGCCGCCCGGCAGTGACAAAGCTGAGGCTAGGTTTGGCAGGGATGCCGGCAGAATGTGTAACGGCATATCCATATCGGTGAGACTGCGGTTGAGCAATGCCGCACAGGCGCTAAAGCTCATCACGCCGGGGATTGTTTCCGCTTCGTACCCCCGTTCAAGAAGAATTTGACACAAATAGGAATAAGAGCTGTAAAGCGATGCATCTCCGAGATTCAATACGGAAACATCACGTCCGGCATCGAGATGCACCGCGATGCAGTCAGCCGCCGCGCCATAGCTTTCAGTCAACTTGTCATGGTCACGGGTCATCAAAAGATCAAGGTATTCGATGTGTTTGTCTGAGATATCAACACCGCCTGATGCGATTTTCAGCGCGAGCGAGTTCCCACCCGATGTGCGCGGCGCCGCTAATACAGGGCACTTCCGAATGCAGGAGACGGCTTTAAGCGTCATTAATTCCGGATCACCCGGCCCAACGCTTACGCCATACAGTTTCCCTTTCATAGTTCGTCCCTCCTCCATCTTATAGTTCGTCTGCGGTTTTGAGCATTGTTAAGCCCCAAGATGCAGCCGTTTCAACTAGTTCCTTATTTTTTTCGTTCATTTCCCCATAGCTTGTCAAACAGTTGATGACCATGTCGCAGGACTTGAGCCGCTGGAGTGCGCTTTGAAAGGTGCTTTCCCCAATTCGGTTAAAACTCCGTTCAAAAATTACCTCACCAGCCAAATCACACGCAATCTGATAATCAATGTCGTTTTCATGCAAAATTCCTGTCACAAAGGGGATTCTCTTTTTTTGCAACGTCCGATATTGGGCGATACCCGTTCCACCGCCGGCGATCACAAAAACCTTTGGCTCGCCCTTTGGCCGCTCCATCTCGAAGCTTCCGAAGAGGGGATTATAGCTCCCGTTTGATAATTCGTACAACTCACCGATTAATTCTTTTTTGAATATTTCCGCAGGACTTCCGAAGTGCAGGATGGTTTTGCCTTTCACACACATCACCAGATCCGATACTTTTTGTGCCATTTCAAGCTCGTGTAGCGACATAATGACTGTGATCCCGCGATCTTCTGCCATAGTCCTAAGAATATTTAAAAGCTCAAGCTTGTGATGAATGTCTAAAAAAGAGGTGGGTTCGTCCAGAACGATAATTTGTGGATCCTGACAAATGGCTCGCGCAAGCAGAATTCGCTGCCTCTGACCATCGCTTATTTGCGTAAAGTCCTTTTCTTTCAGTTCCCAGACATTCACAAGTTCCATTGCTTTGCGGACCTGAACCTTGTCATCCTTGGATAGGATACCCAGCGGACCGGTATAGGGATAGCGCCCTGTTGCAACAACGTCCTCACAGTTCATAAGCTCGGTACGGATTCTTTCGGTGAGGACGACGGATACTTGATAAGACATCTCTCTGTTACTCATATCGTAGATGGAGCGTTCATCAATATAAACCGTACCGTAAATACTTTTCAGGTGTTTGGTTATGCTTTTTAGAATGGTCGATTTGCCTGAGCCGTTTGGCCCGATCAGCGTTAATATCTGCCCCTTTTGGAGCCGTATTTCAATGTCTTTGATCAGGGGCTTGCCGTTGTAACCAACCGTTAGACGGTTGGTGCGGAAAAAATATTCTATATCAGCCACGTTCTTTCTTCTTTAACATGATTCCGATCACGATAGGTGCGCCGAACACCGCTGTCACGGAGCTGATGCTCAGTTCCAGAGGCGCAAAGGCAGTTCTCGCGATTAAATCACAGCCCAGACAAAAAATTGCTCCTCCCAAAAAACATGCAGGAATCACAATGAGCGGCTTTGCTGTGCGCAAAAGTGCTTTGACCAGATGCGGCACCGCAATTCCCACGAAGGAGATCGGACCGGCAAAGGCGGTAACACTGGCGCACAATATGCTGGAGAGCAGCACCAGCATTATGCGGAACAATTTGATGTTCACGCCCATGTTCTGTGCATAGCTCTCACCCAGCTGATAAGCGCCGAGCGGCTTTGACATCAGAAATACAAGGGCTGATGTAATTAGCACTACCACGGCCATAACACGCACATCCTCCCACGAAGTGCCGGAGAAACTGCCGTTTGACCAGTTGTGCAGGTTGACGATGCTGGCGTCGTCGGCAAAGGTAATGATAAAATCGGTGATTGCCGAACAGATATAGCCGATCATCACGCCGCTGACAATCAACATGGAGGAGCGCTGCACCGTTCTGGCTACCAACAGAACAAAGCCCATAGCTATCATAGCACCGACAAAAGCTGCCGCAATCAACGCCGCCGAGTTGACCGTGTAGTGCTGCATCAGTGCCGTCACCATGACGATCGCCACCACCAGCTTTGCACCGGATGAAATTCCCAGCACAAATGGCCCAGAGATGGGATTGTTGAAATAGGTCTGAAGCAAAAAACCAGACAGTGCAAGAGCGCCGCCGAGAATAATACCAGCCATTGTGC
>JAVVPJ010000168.1:0-3302 GCA_036655815.1 Oscillospiraceae bacterium | reverse complement strand
GACGTGATGCCGCTCGCGAGCGGCGAAGCGGTGGATGTCACCATCACCGGCGTCAATCGAGGATCTAGTGGATTTCCCGGCGAGCTCAAGGGAGTGTTTACAGGTGGGAGGGTCATTGGTCCATTGAGTCTCAATGGCGCGACGGGAATCTATGGTACGAGCGACTATTCCCCCATTGAAGCCCAGCCTGTTGAGCTGGCAACAAGAAGTGAGGTAGTGACTGGCTCTGCAACGATTTATACCACGGTACAGGGCAGACAACCGCAATCCTACGCGGTTGTGATTGAGCGAATTGCGGCGGGGGATCAAAGTCCAACCAAAAATATGGTCATTCGTGTCACTGATCAGCGCTTGATTGATGCGACCGGAGGAATTGTACAGGGGATGAGCGGATCTCCCATTCTGCAAAACGGGAGGTTGGTGGGCGCGATAACGCATGTATTTGTCAATGACCCCGTTCATGGGTATGGGATTTTTGCGGAAAATATGGAGCAGACCGCTCAAAAAGCGGATCTCACGGGAGACCTCGCTGCATAGCGACGTGATTCCCCTTTGATGGCAATAGATTGCCGAGGTTACGTGGTCGCTGTCCGGCAATGCTGTAGGAATAGAAATTATGGAAAAAATTACCGTTCAATCGTGATAAAATGCTTGTATTTGTTAGAAGAATATGGTAATCTGTAATTGTTCCTACGGTGACACACTTTTTTGGGAGGAAGCGACCGAATGACTGACAAAATGAAAATTCTGATTGCAGATGACAACAAAGAGTTCAGCGCACAATGCGCCGCATTGCTTCACACCTATGGCTATGACACGATTGTGGCACCTCGGGATGGGGCACAAGTGATTGAACTGATTCGTGAGCATAAGCCGATCATTGCGCTTTTGGATATCTTTATGCCACGTATCGACGCCATCGGTGTAATGAAAGCAGTGCATGAAAAGGATCCTGAGTTAGACGTGAAGTTTATGGTCATGTCTCCGTTTGACAATGGCACGTTACAGCGTGAGATTCTGGCAGCTGGCGCGGCCTATTACTTTCTGCGACCTTTTGATGTGGAAATGTTGGTCGAACGCATGGTGCAACTCTCGGGACGAGGACGTGGGGAAAATGTGGCGCGCCTGATCGACGCAAAAAAGCCGCCCAATCTGGAGGTTATGGTGACAGAAATCATTCATCAGATTGGAGTTCCTGCTCATATCAAGGGCTATCATTATCTGAGAGAATCTATTATTTTGTCGGTCCAGAATCCCGATATCATCAATTCTGTGACCAAACAGCTCTATCCGGCTGTAGCCAAAAGGTTCTCCACCACCTCCTCACGTGTGGAACGAGCTATTCGTCATGCCATTGAGGTCGCATGGGATCGGGGCGATGTAGATGTGCTCAATTCCTATTTTGGCTATACCATCCACAACACAAAGGGAAAACCCACCAATAGTGAATTTATTGCTATGATTGCCGATCGACTTCGGCTTCAACTCAAGCAGGAGGCTTTGTAAAGCCGTAAGCTTCGATTGCAATTCAGCAGCAGACCCGGAAAATCAAGAAGGGAGCCCCTGTCGATTGTAGCTCGGCATGGGCTCCCTCTTATTTGAGAGATGATTGTTGTGCAGACAATCCGGTCAGCACAAGAAATTACACATTAAAGCGAAACAGCACCACATCGCCATCTTGAAAGACATAGTCTTTGCCCTCTGAACGATAGAGCCCTTTTTCACGGGCGGCGGCGATAGAGCCGCAAGCGACCAGCTCCTCATAGGATACAACCTCAGCACGGATGAAACCGCGTTCAAAGTCAGAATGAATTTTGCCTGCAGCCTGCGGCGCTCGGGTCCCCTTTTTGATGGTCCAGGCACGTACCTCTGGCTTCCCTGCCGTCAAAAAGGAAATTAGTCCCAGCAGGGAATACCCCGCTGTGATGAGACGGTCCAGCCCAGATTCTGAAAGACCCAATTCAGCAAGAAAAAGCTGCTTGTCCGCATCATCCAATTCTGCGATGTCTTCCTCTACCTTTGCACAGATGGGAACTACCTCGGAATCCTCGGCGGCGGCGATCTCCCGCACGGTGTGATAGTGACGATTGGCAGCGGCACCTAATACAAAATCAGCCTCCGAAAGGTTGGCAGCGTAAATGACCGGTTTGGCAGACAAAAGAGGCGTTTCGGCGATGATATCTCCCTCTTCTGCCGAACACGAGAAGGTACGGGCTGATTTTCCTTCAGTGAGATGCGTCAGTAACCGCTCAAGGATTTCAATTTCTGCAAGGAATTTTTTATCGCCCTTGACAGCTTTTTTTGCTCGGTCGATGCGACGCTCGAGCATTTCAATGTCAGAAAAGACCAGTTCCAGATCGATTGTCTCAATATCCCGCCGGGGATCGACCGACCCGTCCACGTGGATAATCTCACCATCCTCAAAGCAGCGCACGACATGCACCAGCGCGTCCACCTCACGGATATGAGATAAAAACTTATTGCCCAGCCCCTCTCCTTTAGAAGCACCTCGCACCAGCCCGGCAATGTCCACAAACTCAATGGAGGCAGGAGTAACTTTGTCTGGATGATACATTTCTGACAGTACATCGAGCCGGCGATCCGGCACCGCGACGACGCCCACGTTGGGCTCGATGGTACAAAATGGGTAGTTGGCCGACTGAGCGCCGGCGTTGGTAATGGCGTTGAACAGCGTCGATTTTCCGACGTTGGGAAGTCCCACAATTCCTAATTTCATGCTCTCGCTCCGTTTCCATGCGGCAGATGCACGCAAAAAATCATTTCTTTGGTATCATACCACCAAATGAGACACCGTGCAATGCGCTTTGTGCATGCAGTACGTTTTTTAATGTTGAAAGGTTTAAAAAAACTTAATCAACCCAGTGTCAAAAGATGTATAATAGAATAAAAGATCCATTCGGCCCGACGTGGGCCTAAAATAAAGGAGGGCGTCCCATGCCGATGGAAAAAATTATGGTTGCAGATGATGACAGAAATATTTGCGAATTGCTTCGCCTCTATCTTGAAAAGGAACAGTATACTGTTGTGATTGCCAACGATGGCAACGAAGCGTTAAGTAAATTCACAACGGAATCCCCAGCACTGATTTTGCTGGATGTCATGATGCCTGGCCTTGACGGCTGGCAGGTTTGCCGTGAGGTGCGCAAAAAATCCAATGTCCCCATCATTATGATCACTGCTAAGGGTGAGACTTTTGACAAGGTTCTTGGGCTCGAATTGGGCGCGGACGACTATGTGGTAAAACCATTTGATGCCAAGGAAATTGTGGCGCGCATCAAGGC
>JAVVPJ010000167.1:1407-3397 GCA_036655815.1 Oscillospiraceae bacterium | reverse complement strand
ACCGCGCCAGTCCCAGATCCTGCACCATGACGCCATCCACGCCCAACCGTGCCGCCGTCTCCACTGCATGCATGGCCTCATCCAGTTCACTGTCGAACATGACAATATTGAGTGTTTGATAGACTTTGACGCCTCTGGCATGACAAAACGACAATCCCCGTTCCAATGCATCATCGTCAAAGTTGCCGGCGTTGCGGCGGGCATTGAGGCTTTTCCCTCCCAGATATACGGCGTCTGCACCGCAGTTTACAGCGGCAGTCAGTGCTTCAACGCTCCCGGCGGGAGCAAGAATCTCAGGCAGTTTCATAGTGACCCCTTTCGGTTTTGTTTGCTGTGATTCTGATTCCATAAAGTGCTTCCGAATTCAGTATTCATGCGGGTTGGTTCATTTTGCACAGCAGACACTAGTCAAGCCAATTTTCGTCAAAATCTCACCTCCCTGCTGACTTTCGTGATACTTTGTGCTATCATAATCGCAGCGATATAAGCCGGATTGTGGGAGTGAGACGCTTGTTGTCAATGTATCAGATTTCTTGGATTTTTATTATTTACTGTTTTCTTGGATGGTGCGTCGAAGTGATGTTTGTCACCGTTTGTACCGGGGAATTTGTCAATCGGGGATTTCTCAGTGGCCCTGTTTGTCCCATCTATGGTGTAGGCATGGTTCTCATCGCAATATGCCTGGCACCCCTGCGTAAGAATACCATTCTTTTATTCCTGGGTGGAATGATGCTGACCTCTCTGCTTGAGTGGATTACAGGCTTTTTACTTGAACGCCTCTTTGGAGATCGCTGGTGGGACTATTCTGACCAGCCCTTCAATATTGGCGGTTATATTTGTCTCAAATTCTCCCTGCTGTGGGGTCTTGGCTGTATCCTCGTGATGGATGTCATCCATCCTCTGGTCATGGCTTTGATCCTCTGGTTGCCCGCCACACTGGGAATGGTGTTGCTCATTCTCTTTCTGTTGCTGCTGGCGGCCGACACCATTGTAAGCATCTCGGCCGCTGTGAACATGAAGCATCGTCTGCGCCGCATGGGCGAGTTGGCTGAACGTCTTCACATTCTGTCCGACTCGTTGGGTGAGAGTCTCTCAGTCGGTGCGCTTGGTGTCAAGGAACGCTTTGACGAAGGACGTCTGGAGCGGCATGAGAGCCAGTTGGAATTGCGAGAACGCCTGGCTGAGGGTCATCTCGATTGGCAAGAGCATCTCTGTGAGGTCCACCAGGAGTTGGCCGAACTGCGCGCGCGATATGCTGCGCTTGCTCAACAGCGAAACGCCATCCACAAGCACTTCATCCGTGCTTTTCCTCATCTGGAAGCAGGACGTCATCGTGAAAGCATCAAACGTCTCAAACAAAATTGGGAGCATCGGCACAGCAATCAAGAGTAATCCCTCATTTTGATCACAAAATCCGTCTCAGGGGGTTGGTTTTCAAACGTCTCTGAGACGGATTTGATGGAATACAGCACGAGGGGCATCTCCGCTATTTCAGTTCGGCGATGGTTACGCCATCCTCCCCCTCGCCATAGTGCCCCAAGCGAAACGTCGCAATGGCTGGGTTGCTGCGCAACCGTCGCGCAACCGCCGCACGCAGCACACCGGTACCCTTGCCGTGAATGATGCAGATCGTTTTCACACCACTCAGAATTGCGCCATCAATAAATTGGTTCAGTTCCAGCACCGCCTGCTCGGCATCCTGACCGCGCAGATCCAGTTCCGTTTTGATCTCGCGTGAGGATCGTGTGGCAATGCCCTTCGTGGAAACCAATCCTCGCATCGGCTGCTGCTTCTGGTTCTTTTTCCCCGGGCCATGTCCAAGTGTAACATCGGTCAGGGGCACTGTGGTTTTCAGGATTCCAGCCTGCACCCGCACACTGTTTCCCGAAGGCTTTTGCAATACGAGGCCTTCCTTGCCAAGTGTACGCACAAATACGATGTCGCCCTTTTCCAATGCACGAGGCAGCACATAGCTCTCTCCCGTCTGCAT
>JAVVPJ010000167.1:0-1331 GCA_036655815.1 Oscillospiraceae bacterium | reverse complement strand
GCTCTGCCGGGCGCTCGCAATCCGTTCGGAAAGCTTTTGGGCATCCTGTTCCTTTTTGATGCGTTCCAAATCCTCAAACATGATCTCGGCCTGCAGCCGTGTTTCCTCAATAATACGCCGTGCTTTCACGCGAGCACGCTCAATCTCGCGTTCAGCCTCCTGCTCCTGCTTCTGACGAGCCACAGCCATTTCTTCACGAAACTGCTCGGCCTCACGTCGGAGTTTTTGTGCTGTAGTCTGCTCATTCTCCAGACTCTGACGCGCAGCATCCAGTTCCCCGACCACGTCCTCGAAGCGGGTATTCTCGGTCGAAACACATTCTTTGGCCCGCGCAATCACCTTGGTGTCCAAGCCCAGTCGTTCACTGATCAAAAAGGCGTTGGAGCGCCCAGGAATCCCGGTCAGGAGACGGTATGTCGGACGCAACGATGCAACGTCAAACTCACAGCTTGCATTTTCTACGCCGTCCGTCTCAAGGGCATAGAGCTTTATTTCAGGATAATGGGTCGTGGCCGCCACCTTGGCACCCCTGTCACGCAACGCTTCAATGATGGCAATGGCCAGCGCCGCACCCTCAACGGGGTCGGTTCCCGCACCCAATTCGTCAAGCAAAACCAGCGACGACTCTTCCGCTTCGGCAAGGATGGAGATAATATTGGTCATGTGGGATGAAAATGTCGAAAGGCTCTGCTCAATGGACTGCTCATCCCCGATATCGGAGAGCACCTGTTGATAGACCGACACGACGCTTCCGTCCCCTGCGGGAATCATCAAACCGCACATCGCCATCAGCGTCAAAAGGCCCAGCGTCTTAATGGCGACGGTCTTACCACCCGTATTAGGCCCTGTAATGACCAGCGTGTCGTAGCCGCCGCCCACTGAAATATCAATGGGAACTGCCCGTTCGTCGGGCAGCATGGGGTGACGCGCTTTTTTAAGCGTTGTCTCCCCCGAGTCGGTCAAGCGCGGCATTGTGGCACGCATACGGTCGGCCATCCGGGACTTGGAAAAGCACAGATCCAACTCAACAGCAGCATCATAGCCAGCCTCAATGGGTTCGGCCACGTCTCCCACCAGTGCTGATAGCTCGGCAATGATGCGATCAATCTCCTGCTTCTCTTTGGCCTCGAGGGTGCGGATCTCATTGTTCAGCTCCACCACGCCCATCGGCTCGATGAAAAATGTAGCGCCCGACGATGAGGTGTCATGGATCAATCCCTTGACCTCATTGCGATACTCTGTTTTAACCGGAACGACAAAGCGCCCATCGCGGATGGTCACGATCGGCTCCTGCAAATATTTTTGCCAGGTTGGGGAACGAATCATGCCAT
>JAVVPJ010000166.1:0-3406 GCA_036655815.1 Oscillospiraceae bacterium | reverse complement strand
CCATGGCCGTCAGATAACCGCTGCGTGGTGCTTTGACCACAGCGGTATGGGATGCCTTTGCAAATCGTGATGTGTCATCGAGCACCGAAACATCGCCGCCTTGCGCCTGTACCATGGCGCGCAAACGCAGAAACGCTGCACCAGAAGAAAGTGCTTCAGCGACTCGTTGGTGGCAAACATCCAGATTATGTTCTCCGGCAAGGAACAGCATACTGGCAGCCAATTCTAGGCTCACGCGTGTCAGGTCTTCCGCTCCGTGGCCACACAATGTTTCAATACACTCAATGACCTCAATAGAATTGCCAATGGCCACTCCCAATGGATGATTCATGTCAGTAATGAGGGCCAGCACACGGCGTCCGTTACGTTCGCCAATATCCACCATGGCCTGCGCCAGCGCAATGGAGTCGTCCACTGTCTTCATAAATGCGCCGCTTCCCGTTTTGACGTCGAGCACAATGCCATCTGCGCCCGCAGCCAATTTTTTGCTCATCACCGACGCTGCAATAAGCGGCAGACTCTCAACCGTTGCTGTCACATCGCGCAAAGCATAGAGCTTTTTGTCGGCGACGGCGAGATCACCCGTCTGTCCGATGATGGATAGCCCTGTCTCGCGCACTACCTCAAAAAAGCGTTCAGTCGAAAGCGACGTGCAGTAGCCTGGAATTGACTCAAGCTTATCAAGGGTGCCTCCTGTATGTCCAAGGCCCCGACCACTCATTTTGGCGACGCGTACACCGCAAGCCGCCACAATGGGCGCAACAATTAATGTTGTTTTATCTCCAACGCCTCCGGTCGAATGCTTGTCCACCTTGAAACCATCAATCGTTGAAAGATCAACCGTTTCTCCAGAATGAGCCATCAGTAGCGTCAATTGCGCTGTTTCCGTTGCTGTCATCCCGCGGAACACAATGGCCATGAGCATTGCCGCCGTCTGGTAGTCTGGAATTGAGCCGTCTGTTACGCCTCGGACAAAAAACTCCAGTTCATTGTGGGTGAGTGCTCCACCCTCCCGTTTTTTACGGATCAAATCGACCATTCGCATGAGCGTTGTTCCTTTCTCGTAGCCAGACCCTTACAAAAATTGAGATGAAAACCGCCATGGAAAAAGTTCATCCATCGTTCTTGTTTCAAATGTGTCTCGACTTTTGACAAGCAAAAAGCGAAAATCGCCACCGACAAACTCAGAGAGTGCCTGCAAACAGACACCGCACGGAATCACCGCCGTTGCAAATGGTTCGGACAAGGTTTGCCGTCCACCCACCACCGCCATGGCGCAGAAGCCGCGCTCTCCTTCACTGACCGCCTTGAATAGTGCGGCGCGTTCGGCACAGATTGTGGCCGAATAGGAGGCCGACTCAATGTTGCATCCGGTATAAACGTGACCGTTCTGCACCAGCAGCGCAGCGCCAACCGCAAATTCCGAATAGGGTGAATAAGCCTTTTTGCGGGCCTCCAATGCCAGCACGACCAGTTCTTGGTCGGTGGAGATCACAGCGTTCCCCTCCCCGTTGCTAAAAGCGCGGCAAAGCTTTTGCCATCCGTGTTGCCGGATACGCCCAGCATTTCCTGCACAGTGGCTGCAATGTCTGTGAATGAGGCTCTTGTACCAAGATGCACGCCACACGCTATGTTCGGCCCAGCCACAAGCAACGGCGTATACTCACGTGAGTGATCCGTGCTGGGGGTTCCGGGATCGCATCCGTGGTCGGCAGTAATCATGAGGACATCCTCAGGCATCAGCCGAGGCAATGTTTCGCCCAGCCAACAGTCAAATTTTTCCAGTGCCGCCGCATAACCTACCGAGTCGTTGCGATGCCCATAAAGCATATCAAAATCCACAAGGTTTACAAAAGCCAGTCCTGTAAAGTCTTCGGATAGAAGTGCTGACATTTTTTCCATTCCGTCAGCGTTTCCGTGAGTTGCAATCGTGCGGGTGATACCGCGCCCGGCAAAAATATCTGAGATTTTCCCTACAGCAATCACCTCACGTCCTGCCTCCGTCAGACGATCCAGCAGTGTCTGACCTGGTGGTTGCAACGAAAAGTCATGGCGGTTTGCTGTGCGCGCAAAGTTAGGCCACACGCCGGTAAATGGACGTGCAATCACTCGTCCTACCGCATTCTCGCCTGTCAGCAATTCCCGGGCAACCTGACAAATATGATACAACTCCTCCAATGGCACTTTCTCTTCGTGCGCGGCAATTTGGCAAACACTATCGGCCGAAGTGTAGACGATAAGATCCCCAGTCTCAAGATGCTGTCTGCCAAAATCGTGAATGACATCGGTTCCGGAATAAGGGAGATTGCACAAAATCCCCCGTCCAACACGCCGTGAGAGGTTGTTCAGAAAGTCCGCTGGAAATCCCTTGGGGTACACTGGCATAGCGTGCGTTGAGATTACCCCTGCAATCTCCCAATGCCCTACTGTGGTATCCTTACCTTGCGAACGCTCAATCAGACGCCCAAAAGCTCCCTGTGGCATGGTGCAACTGCGTCCCGACGGCGTCCCTGCAATGTTAAAAAGGCCCAGTGAGGTCATCTGAGGCAGCGAGACGCCCACTCTCACCACCGATGCCAAGGTATCGGAACCCTCATCGCCAAATACATCGGCGTCAGGTAGCGCACCAACGCCAAAACTATCCAGGACAATCAAAAACACTCGTTTCACGCGCATGACCATTCTTCCTTTCGGTCTAGTTCAGACGATAATTTCCTTGCGGATTGTAAAGCAGAGAGCCAACTGCGCCTGCTTGTTTTGCAGCCTCCAACCGACTGTTTACTTCGCCAAGGGCGGGAACCGTTCCGTCAGCACTGTAAGCGGGACACAGCAAAATCCAATCGGTTTCGCTCGTCTGGGATACAGCGCTGGACATCACAGAACCCACCTGATCCACGGGGGTATCGAAAGGCACTCCCAACATGGCGCGCTGGCCCGCCAACGCGGTAGGCATTCCACCATAGAGCCAGTTCTGTTCGCTACTGGCAATGCTGTCGGCATGTAGATAGAGCAGCGCCTCTCCACCCGCCGCCTGCACTGCCGATTCGGTCGTACGCAAAAAAGCAGACAGCACCTCTGCATGTGTTCCCACGGCTTCAGTGCCATACCCTGTCTTATTCAGACCAACGCCCGATGGAAATTGCACAGAATCGAGCACCACAGCTCCGAATCCGGCGCGGGTCAATTCGACTGCCAAGTCGGTCACATACTGCCGCGCCTGAGATGAATAAGGATTCAACCATGCACGACCGCCCAGTTCAGGTGCATTGTCCAGCCACATTGTTCCGGTATCGAAGTAACCAACTGCTAATCCCCGATTGAAATGAGTGGCCATATCATCCCGGAAAGCATGCACACGCGCCACAGGAACCATTCCCATCTCTTTAATCTGCCGTGCCACTGAGGT
>JAVVPJ010000165.1:0-3411 GCA_036655815.1 Oscillospiraceae bacterium | reverse complement strand
GGTCTGAGCAAATTCACCATAATTGGAGAGATACCACTTGACAGAATCGCCGAATGTGATATTTTCGAGACGTCGGGCAGCTGCCGCCGCCGTGATATGCTCCAGATGGTAATTGAAAAACGTGGTGCTGATACGGCTGGCATTGACGGTATCCAACTCGGAAATCAACTCCTGCGCACGATCAATGTCTTCACGCGCACCATTGACGAAAAACGCCTTGGCAGCGTTGTCCACACTGATCACAGACAAATTTGGACAAATTGCGTTAATCGCCGAAATAGCAGTTGCTTTGGCAATATTGATCACATGAAGCGTCTCGAAGGCATCAGAATTTGAAACGTCGATGGCGCCGTTGACTCGATCCACTTTATTGCGGATGTCATTGATGGTTTTGCGTTCATCGGGGGTCGCATAGATGTAAAGACGGTCATCCTCATCGGAGATGGAAAGGCCATTGTTTACTCCGAGCGTTTTCAGAAAACGATTAAATTCATAGGCAGTGAGATCGTTCAGTTTAATATAGGATAAGGTTTTCTGCTGATGGTCAACCGAGTCAACACCGGAATTATCAAGGTTTTCCTCAATATCCAGAATCGCAATCAGCTCCCGCACCTTAGCAATATCAGAAGGAAAGCCCTGCACCCACAGTGCATCCTCGTTGGAGGCGAGGGTGACAACTGTGACAGGCAGAGCCAACTGCGTAATCTTGCTGGTAAGCACAGCAGGTGAAATGTATTTGAGGTCAAAACGCGTGACCGAGAGAGAACGGGCAAATGCACTGTTGAGCTGCTCACGGGTGCCAACAATCAGAGTGCTTCCTTCTTGCAGATAGGTCATACCCATGCTTTTAAGGATGTAGTCAAAGGCGGCGGCGGGCGGTACATTGTCAATTTTGATGGTTACGGTGGCGACGCTGCCACTATATACAATGCTCAGACCCATGTTGACGGCGACTGCCGACAATACATCGCGTGTATCAGCATTGCGTACATTAATTGAGATGGTTTTCGCAGTGATACCCTGACTGACACCACTCAGTGAGGAATCTCCGCCGGAGGCCAGAGCAACAAAAGGTGTCAGGAGCACCGATACTCCTACCACTGTGGCACAGAACAGGGCTTTGAAGCGATTGCTTTTATTCATGATTTTTGCACCTCCGGATCAGTTTTGTCCATCCATAAAGACAGTCTTTTCACTTCCGTTACAGGAAAACGTAACGCTGTTTTTTGTGATTTTGGATACTTCCCAAGAGGAACCAAATAGTTGATCTCCTATGCTGAGAATATATGAGGCACTCTGCGATTCAACGATGGCTGTATATAATCCATTGGAGTTGGAGACAATCCCCGTGATGCGTACTTCTCCGAGGCTTTCCGTCGCAAAGGGATTGTTTTCACCACCGCCGTTGAAGGAACGTATATTTTGAGGAAGAACCTCTACAGAGGTAGCATTGGGCGAGATTTCACTGGCATAATTGGTGCCAGATGATGCCATGACCGGTAAAAGATCTCCGGATTTTCCTTTTGATATCCAAAAAATTCCACAGCAAATTGCGATCAGTACAAGGATAAGCAGAACGGCTGCCCAGTTTGGAATTTGCACGTCCTTGAGTGAGGTCGATTTGGCGGACAGAGCGGGGCGATCTTTCCGTTCCGATGACATATATGATCAGCTACTTTCTTGATATGTTGTTGCATGTGGATGATAATTTATTCGGGAAAATATTACACAACTCAACATTATGTCATATTTAGTTTATCATTCCTACACATAATAGTCAATATATAATTAGGGACACATCATGATCGTAAGACTATTTTGGAGCAGTCCAACCCATGTGAGATCTCCCATGGACATGGGCGTATAAATATAGTAAAATAAGCATAAATCACGGCAAAAATAATAAGTTCAAGCATCTGGCAAAAGGGGGGGAATTCATGAAAGTGGTCGGTGTTGATCTGGGGGGAACCAAACTAGCGGCTGCTCTTGTGGTGGAAGGGCGTCTGTCTGGAACTGTCAATATGCCTACCGATTGCGCACACGGCGGAGAGGGCGTACTTTTGCAAATCGCGCAGGCGTGTCGTCGTGTTGCTTTCAACAATGGCATGGTCATGGAGGAGATTGACGCAGTGGGGGTTGCAACGCCCGGCTGGGTGGACGAACGCAGAGGCGTCATCCTGTCCTCAGCCAACTTGCCAACTGCACAGCTTGCTGTCGCAGATGGTTTGTCTGCCCAACTGGATGGCAGACCGGTTCGTGTGGAGAATGATGCCAACTGCGCAGCACTGGGGGAACAGGTCTATGGTGCGGCGCGTGGAGAGCGCGATGCGTTGGTGATTACGGTGGGCACTGGGATTGGCTCCGGGGTTATCTGCCGGGGAGCATTGCTCACCGGTCCAGGCGTTGCAGAACTGGGACATACACTGCTTTTACTGGGAGGGACGTTGTGTGGTTGTGGCAGACGCGGCTGTTGTGAGGCATACTGTTCAGCTTCGGCACTCATGCGCATGGGAAAAGAGGCGTTGGCAGCTCACCCGCACAGCTCGTTGGCGCAGGGAGCCATCAAGGGGGAAACAATCTTTGCCTGCGCACGGGAGGGAGATGAAACCGCCCGCCGTGTGTTGGAACAGTATTTTTATTATTTTTCGGAGATGCTGATGAACTTCGTCAATATGCTGCGTCCCCATGTCATCCTGATCGGGGGAGGTGTTGCAAATGCTGGAAATGATTTTTTCGTTCCACTGCGCAAACGCTTCACAATGGTGGCGCGAGCCAATACCTATGGTGTTGAGCTACCAAGTATTTTGCCCGCCGCGCTGGGCAATGCAGCCGGAATTCTGGGCGCTGCAGCGCTTTTTACAAAGGAGAAATAAGTTTGAAACGAGTAAATATGAGCACCATCCCCAAAAAGGGTGCAAAAAACCAAGCCGTCTTGAGGCGGCTTCAAAAAAAGCAGTAAACGGCTAAGCCGGAGCCCGCACTAAATACCCCTGCCGTTGGAGGATAAAAACAGCTTCTTCTACGGAAACCTCTCCGTGAACCGGAGGTCTGTCGCTGCTGCGATACAGCTCTGGATTGTACGGCTCGTTCCTTTTCAAGATGTTGTAGATGGCAGTCAACAGCATTCTGGCAATGGCGATGATGGCTTTTTTGTGACCGCGCCGCTTCTTAAGGTTGAGGTAACGGCTGCGGATTTCTGGATTCTGCTTGGCGCGGATGGCGCAAAGAGCGCACTGTACCAATAGCGGCGTGATGTAAGCTCCGGCATGACCAATTCTGGTGGTTTTCTTCTTGCCGGCGCTCTCGTTGTTCTGCGGCGTAAGACCGGCCCACGAGCATAAATGCTTGGAGGTCGGAAACACGGACATATCCACACCGATTTCGGAAATAACGCCAACTGCGGCAAAGGCT
>JAVVPJ010000164.1:0-3426 GCA_036655815.1 Oscillospiraceae bacterium | reverse complement strand
TATACGCTTACACGTGAGGACGTGCTTGGTTGTGTGAAATTCCCCGATGCGATTGCGCGCGGCTGCTATGATATCGACGTGCACAATCCCTCTGGCACGGGCACGGAGATTATGCATCTACCAGAAAACGAGTACTATACCATCCCGATGCGAAGCCTTTGGAACCCCGCTTTTTCCAATCTGATTGTGACGGGTCGGCCGATTTCGTCAGATCATGCCGCGCATTCGTCTCTGCGCGCAAGCATCGGCGAGGCGGCGGGTATCTTAGCTGCACAGGCGGTGGGTCGCATGGTAAGCAATGTGCCGTACACGGAGGTACAAGCACGTTTGAAGGCGTATGATGCGCTGTATTGAACCAATCTGCTGGGGCGAGAAGACAGAACTTGCTGTGCGGTGACAATCGCTGCATGCTGTAGCGTGGAGCAGATGTGGATATCGATATTTTGGAGGGCGACGCATGCGTCGTCCTTTTCTCTACCCTAAAGAGGTTTGCGGCGGGGGGAAAAATTTTCTCTTCGAAGCGCGTTGATGTAGACGAAAGGTCTGCATGTAAAACGCTTGATCGGATCGGCGAATCATGCGATTCTTTCGCCTCAAGCGCTCAAACACGAATGCCGCGGGCAGGACGTAGAGCAGCCTTGGCCGTGTTCGACACGTCCGTAGAAAGGCTTCAAAAGATTTTTTGCGTTTTTCAGGAAGAAATGCAAAGATGAAAAAAATCGTCTGAAAACATGAAGCTTTCAGACGATTTATGGTGCGCCATCAGGGACTCGAACCCGGGACACCCTGATTAAGAGTCAGGTGCTCTACCAACTGAGCTAATGGCGCATAAAAGAGCCGCCACAAAGCGGCCATCGGCTTCCGATTGCGCATGAGCAACCGTCAGGAATACGCAATGATGTGGCACAAACTACAGTGCGAATTATACCACCCACACGGGTAAAATGCAATCCTTTTTTGTCGAATTATTTCCTTGGTGATGTAGCGCGACAATAGATGTTGGACAGAGGGACGAGAAAAAGGGAGAAGGATAGGGCAAAATCGGTTATGGTTGCGTTGCAAGCAACAAAAGACCGAAAGGAGCCCTATTCTTCATGGACAGCATAACACAGGACATGGGGTGCAAGCAATCCCTCATGGAGTACTCCCGTAAGCACGGGGTGGGAAAAGCCAGCCGAAAGTACAATCGAGCGCGGAAGTACACTCCCAAGCCCTAGAGCAGAGGACCCACCCCGGCGAGCGCATCCAGATCGACGTAAAGGGCGTGCCGCGCAGCTGCCTTGCCGATCCAACGGAGAGGCTGTTTCAGCACACCGCGATTGACGAGTATTCACGCCTAAGACACTTGGGTGCGTATCCGGGCACCTACCCGTCCGCGGACTTCCTGCAATGTGCAGCCGCTTGGTTTCAGCGGCGAGGGGTACAGGTTGCGTGTATCCTGACGGATAATGGCTTCGAGTTTACGAATCGGTTCTCTAGCGGTAAACGCAACACCAAGAAAGCGAAGGAGAGCATTGCGTCTGACAAAGTCAAAAGTAGCGTTAAGGCGGGAAGGGCTCAGTTGTGGCGCCGTGAAAAGTTTTGCACGCTCTATTATGATGCATGAGAATCTTGGCCTATCACTGTTGTATCACAACGCATCGGTACTTGCAGCTGTTTGCATCAAGTTGAAACCGACAACGCCCTGCATCGACCGGAGGTACGCAGCAACACCGATTACGGCGACCGCTTCGGTGTTATCGCGGGAGGCGCACCGCGAGACGCCCAAATCTAAGGGGGAAGTATATTTCCCGTGATTGATGTGCGAAGCTACGGGACGATGGCAAGCGCAGGAAATCCCCAATGCAAGCGTTTCTGCACGAAGTGACGCACTTGACCTGACCATTCATCAAAATGTTTTATGGGTAGGGTGATCGACAATTGACGAATGCGGATGGTTTGTGCTACATTGGCTGCGAGCCTACCAATAAAAGGCAAGCCCCAAAGAAGCTTAATGGCAGGAAAATAGGCGATCAGGAAGATTGTATCCCCAACAGGTCAACGGCAAAAGCGCTGACCGTGGAAATACGAAGCACAGCCGTCCATGTCTATCAGGAACAAGTCACCGCGCCTACAGTATCCTTGATAGCCCTTACCGTAGTAGATGCGAAGGAACTTGTTAGCTCATGAAGTTGTGTAAACGCAATAAGGCGGCTGCCAGTGCGTTTGCGGTCAAGGAGCTGGTAGGTGGAAACGTCAGGAGAGGCTTTTTATAAAAGCACGATCATGATGGCAAACAGCGTCGCGCGCAGGTAAAGAGATGTCCCCGGCCTATGGTTAGCTGCCATGAGCACGGGGCAAATATAGAGTGATAGTGAGGCTATAAAATGTTCAAGCTGGTCATTGCAGATGATGAGATCAGGATCCGTGAAGGATTTATGCGCATTGTGAATTGGGCTGATATGAGATTTCAGGTAACGGGGTGTTACAGCGACGGCTCATATGTGCTTGAACATTTGCGCAGAGAACATGTTGATGTTGTATTAACGGATATTAAAATGAAAAATATATCCGGACTTGATTTGGCCCAAAAAATCAAAGAAGAGTACCCAAACACCTATTGTGTGCTTGTTTCCGCCTATCAGGAGTTTGATTTTGCGCATCAGGCCATCGCGCTGGGCGTGAAAGATTATTTGTTTAAGCCTACGCGGTTGAATGATATCCGGCGTGTGTTTGTCAAACTCGCGCAGGATCTGGAGCACGAAAGCGAGTTGCTTGAGCAGCAGGATGTAAACAGGTGCAAATATGAAGAGATGAGTCAGCTTTGGCGCAGCCAGTTTCTGTATGATTTATACATGGGCGCGATCAGGAATGAAGAACTGATAAAAAAACAAGAGGAACATTATTACCCTGAAATAAAGCGGTGCGCGGTAATCACTGTTGACTATTCTGTTGATTTGTCCGCGCAGCAACAGGAAGAAGTGCAGGGAATTCTGTACAGGCTTTTTCAAGGGACACTGGAGCATACCACCTTTGACGCTGTGAGCTTTGAAGACAATACCCTCTCAGTGATTGCCGTGGCGGACGCGGATACCTTAAAGGAGGATGAAGAAGCGCTTAGCATACGTCTGGCTGACCTTGTCATGCAGGCGGATGAGGCAGCGGGCATTAAACTTTGCAAGGTCAGCGTGCATACCTATAAAACGCTGTATGCATTTTCGTGTAGACCACGCCGCATGTTTCATTCAGCCGCCGGTCAGGAAAGCCCGGAGCTTGACGGCTCATCGCAGGCACATTTCAGGCTTCAACAGCGTGCGCTGCTAAGCTATATCAGCGCAGATGATGAGGAAAAGGCGCAGGCATTGGCGGGCGAGATGGTATTGCAGCTTGGCAATTTATCTCCCGCGATGGCACAAATGCTGGTGGTCGATACAGCGGCCAGCATCC
>JAVVPJ010000163.1:0-3447 GCA_036655815.1 Oscillospiraceae bacterium | reverse complement strand
ATCAGGATTGCAATGGGATTAAAGGTGCTGGTAGGCACCTGCGAAAGGGGCAGAGCTGTCAATCAAAAGACCTCCTTCAGTCGGCGCGCCGTACGCTGTAACGAACGGCGGTGGGCTTGGTGTCCGCTGCAGCGGCAGCCTCGGCCGCAGCAGGGTTTTCGCGGTACTCAAAGTACTTCTCAGCCAGCTGTGGGAAAGCAATATAGGACAAAACATCCTCATCACTCTTGGCTTTGGCACCAAGTTCTTTTTTTGTCTGCTCGAATGCCGGCTTGAGCGTATCAGCATAGCGTCCTGTGAGAGGTGCCGTATTGCCCCAGACTTTTTTGATCAGTTCCTTGTTCACCTCGCCGGGTGCCTTGCCATATTCGCCATGCAAATAGGCCTTGACCTCGTTGGAGACATTCTTGTAGCGCTCGCCTGCCAACACGTTCATCACAGCCTGCACACCGGTGATCTGACTAGTGGGTGTCACCAGGGGAGGATAGCCTAGATCCTGACGTACACTGGGAACCTCTTGCAGCACCTCATCAAAGCGATCCAATGCATTCTGTGACTTGAGCTGTGCAATGAGATTGGAGAGCATCCCGCCCGGCACCTGATAAATCAAAGCATCTGTCTTGGTGCCCATGACGTAGGGATCCAGCAGACCTGACTCAATGGCCTTGGCCTGCACAGGCCCAAAGGCATCGTTGACCTTTTTTGCCGCCTGATCATCGAAATCGACGGTGTAGCCAAGTTGACGCAACCCGTAGACCATCGACTCGGTTGAATACTGGCTGGTACCGCCCGACAGAGATGAAATCGCTGTATCGATCACATCTGCACCGGCCTCTACGGCCTTGAGCAGTGTCAAGGGAGCCAGCCCAGTGGTGGCATGGGTGTGAACGATGACAGGAAGTTTGACCTTCTCCTTGAGCGCTTTCACGAGGTCATAAACCTCGCCGGGGCCCATGATTCCGGCCATATCCTTAATGCAGATGGAATCCGCGCCCATCTCCTTCAGACGGTTGCCCAGCTTGACGTTATTTTCCAGCGTATGTACCGGGCTGATCGTAAAGCAGATCGTGCCGGACGCATGCACACCATATTTTTTGGCGGCCTTGATCGCGGTTTCTAGATTGCGCGGATCATTGAGCGCATCAAAGATGCGGATAATGTCGATTCCGTTCTTGGCTGACAGCTCCACAAACTTTTCCACAACATCGTCGGGATAGGGTTTATAACCCAGTAGATTCTGACCCCGCAGCAACATCTGCAATTTGGTGTTCGGGCAGGCCTTGCGAATGCGCCTCAGGCGCTCCCAAGGATCTTCATGGAGATAGCGCAGGCAGGTGTCGAAGGTTGCTCCACCCCAGCATTCAATGGAATAGTAACCAACTTTGTCCATTTCAGATAATGCTGCCTCAAAATCCGTATAGGGCATTCTGGTTGCCAGCAATGACTGTTGCGCGTCACGTAGGACGGTTTCGGTAATTCCAATTTTTCTCATTGCAAATCCTCCTATATGATAATGTATATCTCAAACGAAGCGCTATGGCATCGTATCGGCGTATAGAATCCACCGACTCTACTATACCATCTGCATGGCTGCTTTTCAATCATATTTCACTTTGCGCAAGGAGTTTTCATGCCGTCAGAGAAGGCTTTTTTTAGTTAAAATGCCACTTGGATGGCTCTGATGCATTGCTCTCCCACATTTCGTTACGAAGGCTCCTGAGAATACAGATATTTTCTGCATCGGGACAGCAATCGGTAGTCCACCATAAGATCGATTTTCAGTCCCTCCGGCAGAAACTCCTCTGAAAACACCTCTCCACAACTGCGCAGTTCACCGGCCAGTGTTCCCTCAGCATAGGGCAGCAGCAGCGTGTGCCGCGTATGGGTCACAGGCAACCGTTGCTGTATCGCCTCCAACAGTGCATCAAGGCCCCATCCCGTTTTGGCAGAAATCATGCAAACATCCGCACCCGTCAACAAGGGTATCGTGGAAAGCTGATCGCATTTGTTGAGCACATTAAGCATTGGCACCGCGCCTGCGCCCAGCTCGCCGAGCAACGCACGTGTGACCTCGATTTGTGCTTGCGCATCAGGAGAGGATATGTCACACACGTTTAAAACAAGGCTGGCATTGGTGGCCTCCTCAAGGGTCGAATGGAACGCCTCAACAAGTTGGTGAGGCAACCGTCGGATCAAGCCAACCGTATCAATCAGCATCACACTGCGACCATCTGGCAAGCGCAGTGTCCGCGCCGTGGGATCCAGCGTGGCAAACAGCGGCGTCTGTCAAGGTGTTGAGGAGCGTCGACTTGCCAACATTGGTATAACCAACAATCGCCACAGTTGTGACCTCGGTCTTACGGCGGCGATCACGCAACAGCTCGCGGCGTCCTGCCACCTCTTCAAGTTGTCGTTCCAGCGTCGCAATCCGCCGCCGAATTTGCCGGCGATCGGTTTCCAGCTTGGTTTCTCCGGGGCCGCGCGTCCCAATTCCGCCGCCCAGACGTGACAAACCCTCGTGCCGACCGATCAGCCGAGGCAGCAGATATTTCTGTTGCGCCAGCTCGACCTGCAACCGCCCCTCGGACGAGCGGGCGCGCTGGGCAAAGATGTCCAGAATCAGGGCTGTGCGATCAACAACGCGGCAATCAAGGATTGTTTCAATGTTAACCATCTGCCTGCCGGAGAGTTCGCAGTCGAAGATTGCCAATTCCACCTGCAAATTTTGCACATAAAGCGCTGCCTCGGCCAGCCGCCCCGTTCCAATACAGGTGGCCACATCGGGGGTGTCACGCTTTTGGGTAAGACAGCCCACCACTTCGGCTCCTGCGGTGCGTGCCAGTTCACCCAGCTCGTTCAGCGACGCCTCGACGTCATAATCTCCCATGTCAAGCGCAATGAGCAATGCGCGCACTGTAGGGACTTGTTGTTCTTGTGACATAGCTTCCTCCCGTTTTTTGGTTGTGCCACACTGAGGGGCGCTTGGTGCGGATTTTCCCAGACAGGGTAGGTAGGTTCTTCCAATCGTCCCAAATTGGGGGGATAGGGGGGATCTTCCATTGCTTTTGTCCTAATGCCTATTATACACTGAAACCATTGAACACAACAGTGTCTTTTGAAAAGGAGCGAAAAAAATGAAACTCAAGCTGCTCGGCTGCAATTCCCTTTGGCGGGAACTCTGCTATCTCTCGGCCCAATCTCCGCATGAGGTCGATCTCACATTGTTACCCTGCGAAAACATGCGGGGTGAGGCTCTGCGCAAGGGCATCGCCGCCGTGCAGGATGTTGATTACATACTGCTGGGAAGAGGGTTTTGTGACGATCTGCCTCTTGCAGCGGCAACGATCCCGTTGGTGATTCCCGTTGCGCACGATTGCGCTCATCTGCTGCTGGGGAATGTCACACGCTATCACCGTGCTTTCTCAGAGAATGACGACGCACCCCGCT
>JAVVPJ010000162.1:0-3457 GCA_036655815.1 Oscillospiraceae bacterium | reverse complement strand
ACTTTGGAGGATCGCGATTGGATCCAGGATCTGATGAGGCGATCCGGATTTCGTGGTAGCGAATACACATTTTCCAATCTTTATAACTGGTCGAGCGTCTATACCGTTGCGGTGGGGCGCATGAACGATTTTCTCATCATACGCAGCGGACAGTCCGCTTGGCACTATCTTTTTCCAGCAGGAAGCGGTGACGTGCATCGTGCGCTGGATGCCATGCTGGTGGAAAGCCATGAACAGGGCCAGAAACTGGAGATGTATGGCATCACCCCTGAGCACCGGGCATTGATCGAAATGATATATCCCGAACGCTTTGACTACCATGAAGTACGCAACAATTTTGATTATATCTATCTGCGTGAGAGCCTGGCTACTCTTGCAGGGAAAAAATTGCATGGCAAGCGTAACCATATCTCCCGATTTCAAGAGAATAATCCCGACTGGCGCTATGAGACGCTCACCCGTGAAAATCTTGCTGAGGCATGGGACATGAATCTGGAATGGTGTCACGTCAATGGATGTCACGAAACCCACAGCCTTCAGAGGGAAGCTTGCGCTGTGCGCAGCGCCTTTGAACATTACTTTGAGTTGGAGCTGACGGGAGGCCTGCTTCGCGCGGGGGGGCGGGTAGTAGCGTTTACGTTTGGTAGTCCATCCACTGAGGATACCTTTGTGGTACACGTCGAAAAAGCGTTTGCGGACATCCAGGGCGCCTATCCGATGATTAACCAGCAATTTGTGAAAAACGAGTTATCAACTTACACCTATATCAACCGTGAGGATGATGTCGGAGACGAGGGCCTACGCCGCGCGAAGGAATCCTATTATCCCGCATTCATGTATGAACGATACACTGCTGTGGAGAAGGAACAGGCATGAACATCACAGTCGCAACCAATGAGATGATTCCCGCTCTGTCATCGCTCTGGAGGTGTGCCTTTGGCGATTCACAGGACTATATTGATTTATTTTTTGCTCGGCGCTTTCCAACAGCGCGGGGCATGGTTGTGATGGATGGGATGCGGCCACTGTCTATGCTGTTTCTCCTTCCGCTGACCGTTGCATCGGGAGATCGTTTTTGGAATGCGCGCTATCTTTATGCCGTTGCCACCGACCCTGATGCACAGGGACAGGGACTTTCCACAGCGCTTTTATCACAGACGCATCGTCTCCTAGAGATGCAAGGCGTTGATTTGAGCTTTCTGGTTCCCGCTACGTCATCACTTTTTGATTATTATGGCGCACGGGGATTTGATACACAGTTTTACCTGTCGAAGCAAGTGCTGTCGGCCGATCCCATGGGAGAGATGCAACCTCTCACACGGGTTACACTTTCAAAAATGAGGCCTTTGCGCGACCGATGTTTTGCCAATTGTGCATTGTTTGCCCGGTGGGACGAGAAAGCGCTGGACTATCAGGACCTAGAGGCCTCCTTTTCTGGGGGGGAGACGTTGAAATTTCAAACAGACATGGGAATAGGCTATGCGTTGTGTATCCCATCTCACAACACGGTTTGGATTAAGGAACTGGCTGCGGTTGGAAACCTGACGCCCATTTACAATGCCATTGCCCACCGGTACGGGTGTGCACAAATGGAAATCAGGCGCCCGGCGCGGACCATCCAGACAGCGGTACCGTTTGGAATGGCGCGGTGGTATACTGCTCCACCGTCCGGTGAAGGAGAATATCTGCCGTACCTTTCGCTGGTGCTAGACTGATGGGGCGGCCGGTCAACCTCAGGGACTATAAAACAGCATTGCGGTTGCGTTTTAAAGCGCTACGCCATACCATGCCAGAGACACAGAAGCAGAGTGCTGACCATAAAATTGCACACCGTCTGTGTGCCATGGGAATTTGGAAAAAAGCCAAAACCCTGCTGATTTACGTTTCTCTGCCCATTGAGGTGGATACGCTTGAACTGATTGAAAGTGCCCTTGCTCAGGGAAAGAGAGTGGCAGTACCGCGCTGCTTGCCTTTTTGCCGTGAGATGGAATTCTATCTCATTGACAGCCTGAATGAGCTGTCGCGTGGCACTTTCGGTGTGCTGGAGCCGCCCCCACTGCCCGCTAAACGGATGACGGACTGGCGTGGCAGCCTCTGCGTGGTGCCGGCACTGGCTTGTGACAGTGCCGGATACCGTTTGGGCTATGGCGGTGGGTACTATGACAGGTTCCTGAGCCGATATCCCGGGACAAAAGTTGCAATCTTGTACCAGAGCTGCATGATGGGACGTCTCTATCATGGGCGTTATGATGTGCCAGTTGACGCGATTGTGACCGACCATTCAGTTGCACGGCCTAAACGGGAGCATGCGGCTCCAAAAACCCAGATAAGGGTTTGAAACCGCATGATGATCATATTGAGTTGGGACAAAGTGCCTAGCAGCAACCGCAATTGTTGCCTTTTCCGCAGCTACAACCATTGCCATTGCCATTGCCACAACTGCAACCTCCACCGGAGAAGCAGCACAGCAGAACGATAATGATGATGATCCAAATCCAACTACTGTTTCCGTACACGCCAGATTCACCTCACATTGATGATTTGTTATATACTATGCCTTGACAGCATCGGTGGTTACACCGCAGGGCAAAAGGAAGGACGATGACAGCATGGCACAATCCGAACATCGCGGTCGAGAAAATTTGCGCGGTGGAGAATCCCTATCCACTCAGAGACGTCGACGAAAAAAAAGACGCACATCTGCCGGGACAGTGCTATTTTGGCTGGTGATCATGATTGCGTTGTCCTGTTCTTTGGCCGTTTTTGTGTTGCACAGCGCCAATGATATATTCGGACTCAACAAAGCAGATCAACAATATGAGATCACGATCGAGGAGGGCCTATCTCCACATCAAATTGCACAAATTCTTGCCGACAAGGGTGTCATTGACCAGCCGTTAACCTTTCGCTTTTATTCGTCAGTACGCAATCGCAATGGGGTGTTTCAGGCAGGGCGCTATGTGCTCAATTCCAATATGTCCTATGACCAGATCGTCATTGCGTTGCGCACGGGCAACACCATCAAGGAGGAGGTTACACTGACCTTCTACGAGGGGATGTCTGCCTCCGGCATTGCCAAGATGCTTGAGGAAAAAAAGGTTTGCAAGGCCGAAGAGTTTCTCGAACGTCTCAAAACGGTGGAATTCGGTTATGAATTTGAAAATATGCTTCCCGAAAGCTCACTGCGCTTTCGGCGTCTCGAGGGGTATCTTTTTCCCGATACCTACGACTTCTATGTGGGGGAAAAGGTGGACTCGGTGCTTAAAAAATTTATGTCAAACTTTCAAATTCGGGTTTTTCCTAAGCTTTACAATGAAATTCTGGATGCCGGGATGACCCTTGATGAGGCAATTACGCTGGCCTCCATCGTGCAAAAAGAGGCGGGAGATCCCAAGGAAATGGCTCGCGTGTCATCTGTTTTTCACAATCGCATGAGCAACACGTCGGCAGGGCTTCC
>JAVVPJ010000161.1:2512-3481 GCA_036655815.1 Oscillospiraceae bacterium | reverse complement strand
TCCGCGAGTGGGGACATAACCGTATAATAGCCCTTGTGGCTATTATACCACAAAAACGAAGTTTTTTGGTATAATTTGTCATCCCCGAGCTCCGCGAGTGGGGACATAACCGTATCATAGCCCTTGTGGCTATTATACCACAAGAATCGATCTTCTGGTGAGAAGAATTCATAAGAATTACATAAATGAATCCCATTCTGCATAGAGCGCTTCCAAGGACACCTGCAACGCACCGATGCTTTCTGTCAGCTCGGTCAGCGTCTGATAGTCGCCCGCGTTCGCCGGATCAGCCAGTGCCGTCTCGACCGCAGAAAGCGCGCTCTCAGTCTGTTCGATCTCGGTCTCCAATTCGGCAAATCGCTTGCGGCGTGCTGCCTCGGCGGCACGCTGTGCACGGCTGCGATGATAGTCCCCACAGGATGCTGACAAGGCCTCCCCCTGTGATGGTGCGGAAATGGCAGGGGGTGTCTGCTCTGCGCCACGCGCCGCCAAGAAGGCGTCAAACGCGCCCTGATAGCATTGTGCTGTCCCGTTTTCTAGGTGCAAAATGCGTGTGGGCAGCCGTGAAAGCAACCAGCGATCGTGTGACACCACCAGAATGGTGCCCTCATAGGCGGCCAGTGCCGCCTCAAGCGCCTCCTTGGCTGGAATGTCCAAATGGTTGGTTGGTTCGTCAAGCACCAGCACGTTGCCCTCCTCCAGCATCAGGCGTGCCAGCTTGAGGCGGGCCCGCTCTCCCCCCGACAACACGCCAACCTGCTTGAACACCTCATCGCCCGAAAGGCCCAACCCACCCAGCAGTGTACGCAGTTGACGCTCACTGCTTTGGGGAAATCGATCCCACAGCTCCATCAACGCCGTCTTGTCGGGCGCAAGGTCGCTCGAATCCTGCTCAAAAAAGGACATTTGGACGTTACGCCCCCACTGAATGCTTCCGCAAGACATCATCCTTCCGGAGATCGCCTTCAG
>JAVVPJ010000161.1:0-2502 GCA_036655815.1 Oscillospiraceae bacterium | reverse complement strand
GAGCAGCAGGTCAAAATCCCGCAGCAGAACACGCTGTTCCTCCCCCTCGCCGACCGTCAGCGTCAGTCCCTCCACAGAAAGCACCTGTGAAACAGGACGCAGACGGGTCGTGAAACGGATCAATGGCGGCTTTAAGATCATCGGTGGCCGTTCAGCCTCACCCATACGTGCAATCTGCCTCAGACGGCTCTTGGCCGACGCCGCCGTCGAGGCCCGCGCCATGTTGCGTTCGGCATAATCCAGCAGGCGTGCCTCCTCCTGATGATGGCGCTCATATTCCTTTTCCAGCCGCGCAAGTCGTTCCGACCGCAAGGTCAGATAGCCACTGTAGGGGGCCGGATAGCGCACAACAGCTAGGCCTTCGAGTTCCCACGTAATACGCGTCACCCTGTCGAGAAAATAGCGATCATGTGAAACCGTGAGCACTGCGCCGTGATAGCTTGACAGATAGTCCTCCAACCATGACAGCATGGCAAAATCCAGATGGTTGGTGGCCTCGTCCAGAATCAAAAGCTCTGGCTGCTCCACCAGCAGCTTGCATAGCCGCAGACGGGTGCGTTCTCCACCCGACAGCGTTGTCACCAACGCGGTTCGGTCAAACGCGCCGAATCCCATGCCGGTCAACACGCGGTTAATTTTCACATCAGCTTGATAGCCGTCGCGGCTGGCATACAAATCGTCAAGTCGCTGGTGCTCTGCCTCCAATGCGCGATAATTGTCGCACTGGTGGTCAGTCACCAGTGCCATTTGCTCATAGATCACCATCATGTCCTGTTCCAATGCATAGATGTCCCCCAACGCGGCACGCATCTCGCTTTCGATGGTTCCCATGGCCTCCAGCCCGCCGTTCTGGCGCAGATACCCCACACGTATGCCAGGCTGTGCCGAAATGATTCCCTCGTCCGGTTGTGTGACCCCTGCGATGAGGTCAAGCAACGTGGTCTTTCCCGCGCCGTTGGGCCCGATCAGGGCGATGCGCTCGCCCGGTTCCACTGTAATCGTGATATCTGAAAAAATCCGTTCGGCGCCAAATGTTTTTCCAACGCCTGACAGTGAAAGCAGCATGATAACTCCCCTTTTGTCACAATATCCCTATCATAGCACATTCGCAGGCAAAGTAAAATCAAAGAGGGCAAAAAAGCCCTCCTCGCGGCCATACGAAGCTCTGAACCCTTTACATTCTGGCAGAAAAAGTTTAAAATATAAACGTACAACAAATTCACGGGCGAATGGCCCCCGGGTTTCCTCGCAGCCCTGCCGCTTTTTCGCATGGTTGCGCTCGGTTTCGTGCTTAGACAGGGTAGGCACATCGCCGGCTTCGACTGTATTGCTCTGCCTGCGGACGTTTTCCCAAAGCGACGCCACTGTGCGTCGTCGGGGTTCTTTCCCGAAACGAGGAGGAAACATGCTTAAAAAAAACGATATCATTCCGATGACCATTGAGGGGATCACCAACGAGGGAAACGGTGTCTGCCATCATGACGGCATGACAGTGTTTGTCCCCTTCACCGCTCCTGGCGATCAGGTGCTGGTGCGCATCGTCAAGGTCGCGTCTCATCATTCCTATGGAATCATTGAAACGCTGGAAACCGCCTCCCCTGATCGCGTCCCTGCACAATGTGCCGCCTTTGGGCGCTGCGGTGGTTGCAGCCTGCGCCACCTGGACTATGCCATTGAGCTGTCTGCCAAAAATGGCTGGGTAAGCGAAAATCTGCGCCGCATCGGTGGGCTTTCGCTGGCGCTCGCGCCTGCCATCGGTTCACCTAGCATTGAGGGCTACCGCAACAAGGCGGTGTATCCCATCCGCATGCAGAACGGAAGCATATGCGTCGGTTTTTACGCGCGCCGTTCCCACCGCATCGTCGAATCGTCCGGCTGCCGGCTACATCCACCATTTTTCGCCGCCATTGTCGAAGCGGTTCGGCTGTTTTTGTGCGATCATGAGATCACTGTCTACGACGAAATCACCGGACTGGGCTTCGCGCGTGCGCTGTTTCTACGCTATGGTGAGGAAACAGGAGAGGTCATGGTCTGTCTGATCGCCAATGGAAACAGTCTGCCCCACGAGGCCGACTTTCTCAGTGCCGTGCGCGGGGCCTGCGACGGTGTTCGTTCCATCATTCTCAACGTCAACACCGCCAACACCAACGTTCTGCTGGGTCGCGAATGCCACACGCTCTGGGGTGCCGACGTCATCCGTGATCGCCTGTGCGGCCTAACCTTCTCTTTGTCTCCTCTCTCCTTTTATCAAGTCAACCGTGCGGGAGCCGAGCGACTCTATGCGATTGTGGCCGAATTTGCTGCGCCGCTGCCTCACGAAACGTTGCTTGACCTTTACTGCGGAACCGGCACCATCGGCCTCTCCATGGCCTCACACGTTAGAAATCTGATCGGCGTGGAAATCATACCAGAAGCCGTCGCCAATGCGCGGGAAAACGCTCTTCGCAACGGGGTTTCCAACGCCCGCTTCCTCTGTGCAGACGCCGCAAGCGCTGTCACGCA
>JAVVPJ010000160.1:0-3519 GCA_036655815.1 Oscillospiraceae bacterium | reverse complement strand
TAATGGGCTTCTGCATAGTCCATCAGCGTCCGCATGTTGGGTGAGCAAAGAAGTTCTGAGGGGTTAGGTGGCGTTTTCCCCGAGGTGAGCAGGTCAAGGCCCGGTTGCGCCTCTTGAAGAATCGCTTGCTCTGGAGCATTAAAACCGCCCAGCACATGAGAGAGACCGATCACGTCTCTCTGCTTAAAATAGCGATGCTGGACAGGCTTTCGCATATCCGCATCGATAATCAGCACATGGTTGTCTGCCTGTGCAAGGGACTGGGCCAGATTGGCACACACCGTGCTCTTTCCCTCGGCGCGTGCTGTTCCAGACACCACCATGGACTTTTTTTCACTGACAGCCATTGCAAACAACACATTGGTGCGCATCGACCGAATTGCCTCCTGCAACGCAAACGGCGCATCCTTCCCCACCAGATAGGGTGGCTGCTCATTCACGATTGCGCCTTTCCTCCATTTAATTGTGGCCATGGATTGATCCGCCCCTCTTCTCGATTTCTTCAAATGTGGGAATGTTTCCCAGAATCGGAAGATTATAGTGCTGTGTTAAATCCTCTTCTCCGTGGACATGTTGGTCGAGCATTGACTGTAGCACAACCAGTAGCACGGTCAGAACCATGCCAAGCAGTGCTCCAATCATCGCATTGCGGGTCACATTGGGGCCGCTCTGCCGATTGGGCGGCACCGCGCAGCTGACCAGCTCAACGGATCCCGCATTGGTCACGCGAATCAACGCGGCGGGCGCGACTTTTGCAACAGTATTGGCAATCACCGCCGCATCGTTGGCATTGGGACTTGTCACCTTAATACCAAGCACCTCGGTGTTGTTGATTGCCTGATAGGAAATCATTGTTTCAAGCTGCTCTCTTGTATAGTCCAGGCCGCTTTGTGCCAGGATGTCATCCAGCACCTCGCGACTTTTCAGAATCACAATATAGGTATTCACCATCTTTTGTGAAGCGTTGATGTCATTAAGATTGAGGTTCATGGCCTCAGAGTTCTGCTTGCTGCTGTTCACATACAACAGTGCCTGCGCCGTGTAGCTCGGCATAATCAGAAACTGTGACACGCCAAACGCAATCAAGAGTCCTGCCACCGTTCCTGCCACAATCAGCCATATTCGAGAACGTATAATGCCAAGCAATTCTTTCAGATCCAATGTTTCTTCCACCCGTTAATCCTCCTCAAGTGTTTGGTATCTTCGAGCCATCATTTTGTTTTGAAAGGCAACGCAGGCAAAGAAGTATTGGATCTCATCAGCCCGCTCAAGCAGAAACCACGATGTGGCATCAGGGTTGAGATGCGCACGTTTCACGCATCTGCCCTTCCCCTGCGGCAGTTAACATGCGTTGTGCATGACGTTGAATTTTTTCGTGCAATTGAGGCGATTTATGCAGCAGAGCCGCCATGGCTTCCCCCATCCGCGGAGGACGGTCAGTCCCGTGACAATCACTCCCCAAGTAATACACTCCATGGGTTTGCATCATATGGATTGTCCGACCGCCCAAAAGGCCCAACAATGCATCGGCATCGCTCTGGAACTGGCATCCTGCCGCTGTCAAAAAGCCAACGATATCCGTTCGGCTTAAAAAGTCACGATAACGCTCAACATGTGCCAAAACTGGAATGATCTCTCTCTCATAAATCAGCACTTTCAGTAATTCCAACATTTCATTTGACAAGCTGTCCCGCATGGGCAGCTCAACAAGCATGTAGCAGCTGTGCCCAATGCACAAATCGGAAAGCTCTTCATTTGCCAGCAGATAGCGTGTCAGATAAACCTCAGCACCCAGCAGCACCTCAGGACATCCGGCATGGAGCAAGGGTCTGAGCATCGCCACGGACCGACGGCGTCGTTCCAGAAACTGCGCCGCTGACTCCTCCTGTGTATAAAAATGAGGAGTCAGGGCAACCGATGTCATCCCCTGCTCCGCAAGCTGTTCCAACATAGACAGTGCCTGTGCGCTGTCACGGGCCCCATCATCCATCGCTGGAAGAATATGTGTATGGATGTCCAACATCGAAGCCTCTCCTTATACGCAATATTTCAGTTGGAGGAGACATGAGGAAATTCAGCTCGCACCTGCAACCGTCCTGTAAATCGCTATTTCTTGTGCTTTTGGTGGATAAAAATGCGGAGGAATCAGACGTTTTCACGTCTGACGCCTCTGTTGCACTTTGTCTGAATTTTCTACGCTGAAACACCTGTGGCCGGATTGTAATGCGGTCCCGTCGTCGTGTTTGTTGTGGTGGTGGGTGTCATCACCCCAGCCACACTTCCTGAGATGACTTTATCTGTAATGATATAACCAGACGCATGCGAAATGCTGATGGTCGCCTTGTTCCCCTTCACAGTCACCAGACCGTAATCGACAATTTTTCCATCGTCTCCAAAATAGTACAGATGGGGATTGACCATATTCCTAAGCTCATCTGCCATGATTGTGATGGTCATAAACAGGCCAAAATCGCCTTTTGACACTGGAAAGATCTCCAGCATTCCGTTGTTCGAGGCCAACACCAATCCCAAGCTGAGATCCTTGGGCGCAGAAATAGCGCCTGGCGTCAACGTAATGGTATAGGATTGCGACACAAAGGTGATCGGCGTCTTGCCATTTTTAATTTTTTCAATTGCCGCCTTGTCAATGGTCGCGCCCTGTGTGATATAAATCGTATCCGTTTTGCCGATCTCGAGTTGAGCTCCAGCAACTACACCGGCCGGCTGCATGGCGCTGGCTCCAGCACCCGTTGTGCCGCCTGTCGCAATGCTGTCTCCTGGTTTGGGTGCTTCTTCTGAATAATCTGACGCCGCAAACGCAACCAACGACGTGCTGAACACAATGGCCAGCGCCAGCATGACTGCAATATACTTTTTCACAACATTTTCCTCCCGTCATTTTTAAAAAGCTCCACAGAGGGACACAATCCGTCAGTTTTCTCCCAAGAAATGCTAATCTTCTTTTATTATAACAGATTTTTTACTGGATTCAATGGGTTGATCCGATTTTTAATGTAGCGCAAAAAAAGTCCAAATCCAAAGGCTGTCACCATCCCGGCCAGCATCAAGCAGAGCATGCGGCGTTGAGATTGTGCAAACCACTGGCACAAGGCATCAAGCGGCCAATTGCCCAGCACCATACAGGCCTCCTGCCATGCGCGGCTCGTTGCAAAGCTTGGCAGGCGCGCCGCCAGGCAGGGGAGCAGCAGAAATCCCCCCATGACAACCGGATAGGCAGGCCGTCTCAGCAGACCATTTTTCAGTGAAAGGGACAGCAACACGACCACCAGCAGCACACCCAAGCCCCTTCGCAGCACCATCATGGGTTCTAGCAGGAAAAAGTTTCCCAGACTTTGCAGGCACTCTGGGAGCCGCTCCACCACGTCATAAAGCGCAAATTGTGTCTTGCGTGAAAAGTGCAGGCGGGCCTGTTCAGCATAATAGCAAGCACCCGTGATCCACAGTACGATCGTTAAAAAGCTGTCCTCCACGACATTGGGAGATCGTCGAACGCGAATC
>JAVVPJ010000159.1:0-3520 GCA_036655815.1 Oscillospiraceae bacterium | reverse complement strand
CTTTGCTCATCACTGCCATTGGCATCTCGTTTTTACTCGAAAATCTGGCGCAACTCATCTTTGGCGCGGGTGCGCAGTCGGTTCCCAGCTTTGTGAACGCGCCACCGCTGATGCTTGGCTCGATCAAGGTCAGCTTCACTGCTGTGCTGACATTGGTGGTTTCCATCCTCTCTATGGCTATACTCACGTTTCTGGTGCAAAAAACAAAAATGGGAAAGGCAATGCGTGCGGTATCTGAGGATATGGGCGCCGCCCAGTTGATGGGCATTAGCGTCAACACAACCATTTCCTTTACGTTTGCAATCGGCTCGGCGCTGGCGGGCATCGGATCGGTTCTCTATTGTTGTGCCTATCCGCAGGCCAGTCCCACCATGGGCGCCATGCTGGGACTCAAGGCGTTTGTCGCGGCCGTGCTTGGCGGGATCGGTTCTATCCCCGGGGCCATGATTGGCGGCTTTGCGATTGGCCTTGCCGAGGCGCTGGTTTCTGCCGTCGGGCTTTCTGTCTGGAAGGACGGCGTGGTATTCGCCATCTTGATCATTGTGCTGTTGGTCAGACCCACGGGGATATTGGGCCGCACCATGGCGGAAAAGGTTTAGGGGGGCAACAAGATGAAGCAATATCGAAGCATCCCCATGCCCATACGCTATCTGATTAATACGGTGTTATTCGTACTTTTTCTTTTTGTGATGAATATGCTGGTTACGACAAAGACCATCACAACCTATCACTCAAAAGTCATCATGATCATAGGAATTAACATCATCATGGCTGTTTCGCTCAATATCGCTACCGGCTATTTGGGCCAGCTTCCACTGGGTCACGCCGGATTTATGGCGGTGGGGGCCTACACTTCGGCCATTTTTATGAAAAATATTGCGCTTTCACCTACGCTGGCCTTTCCCTTTGCCATTCTGCTGGGAGGCGTGATGGCTGGCATCTTCGGCATTGCAATTGGCATTCCGGCGCTGCGCCTCAAGGGAGATTATTTGGCGATCATCACGCTGGGCTTTGGCGAGATCATTCGAGTGGTATTGCTCAACATTGACAGCGTACTGGGCTTTAATTTCACCTATGGAGCGGCCAGCCTCAAAAGCATTCCCAAAACGACAACAGTACTCAATACGTTTTTTTGTGTAGGAATTGCCTGCTTTGTCATTCATGCCATGATGAAGTCGCGCCACGGAAGGGCGATTCTCTCGATCCGCGAGAACGAAATTGCCGCCGAATCCTGCGGAATCAGCACCACTTATTACAAAACGCTGGGCTTTGCCATGTCTGCATTTTTTGCCGGTGTGGGCGGTGCCCTGTATGCAGGATATCTTGGCATTCTCAGCCCAAGCTCCTTTGGATTTATGAAGTCAATTGAAATTCTGGTGATGGTGGTGCTGGGTGGCATGGGTTCCATGGTCGGTTCCGTGATCTCGGCCACCGCACTCACCGCACTGCCACAATTCCTGCTTTCTTTTGACAAGTGGCGCATGGTGGTCTATTCAATGGTGCTCATCATCGTCATGATCTTCAAGCCGTCAGGACTCATGGGGACCTATGATTTCTCGCTGACCGGACTGCTCGAAAAGGGTTGGAATCGGTTGCGCGGTGTGGTGCCAGAGAAGAAGGGGGGCACAAACTGATGCCGAAGCATGATGTGAGGCAACCGTTTTTGCCGCAACGCGACCAGAACAAGCCCCCCATCCTTGATTGCCGGGGACTGGGCGTCGATTTTGGCGGCTTGACCGCTGTGGACGATTTCAATCTGACCATCGGCTGTACCGAGATTGCGGGGCTCATTGGCCCAAATGGTGCAGGTAAGACCACCGTTTTTAACCTACTGACAAAGGTCTATCAGCCGACGAGGGGCGTCATCTTGCTCGGTGGCAGCGACACCAAGGGAATGAATACTGTGCAGATCAACCGTGCGGGAATTGCCCGTACGTTTCAGAACATCCGTCTGTTCAAGGATCTGACGGTGGCAGAAAATGTGTTGATTGGGTTACACAACGAGATGGATTATCGTCTGCCGCAGGCCATATTACGGCTCCCCAGCTACTGGAGAGCTGAAAAAATTTCCCGCGCCCGAGCCATTGAGCTACTTTCCATCTTCAATATGGAGCATCTCGCTGATCACATCGCTGGTTCTCTGCCTTATGGCGCGCAGCGACGTCTTGAGATTGTGCGTGCGCTGGCCACCAATCCTTCGCTGCTGCTGCTCGACGAACCGGCTGCCGGGATGAATCCCTCTGAAACGGGAGAGCTGATGGAAAACATCTGCAAAATCCGTGATACCTTTCAGATCGCGATTCTGCTCATCGAGCATGATATGAGCCTTGTGATGGGAATTTGCGAGGGGCTGGTGGTGCTGAACTACGGTCGCATCATTGCCAAGGGATGTCCTGACGAGGTGCGCAGCGATCCTACTGTCATTGAGGCCTATCTGGGCAGAAAGGGGGCAGATGGTGCATGCTGAAAGTGACCAACATGAACGTTTATTATGGCAATATCTATGCCATCAAGGACGTTGGATTCGAAGTCAGGAAGGGCGAAATTGTTACCCTCATTGGCGCGAATGGCGCGGGAAAGAGCACCATTCTCAAAACGGTGTCAGGCCTTTTGCACAGCAAGACCGGTTCGGTGGTTTTCCTTGATGAAGACATCAGCTCGGTGGCGCCGCACAACATTGTGAAGCGCGGTCTTGCGCATGTGCCGGAGGGACGGCGCATCTTCCAGCAGATGACGGTAGAAGAAAATCTTGAGATGGGAAACTTTACCCAGCCGAACGCTGGAATGTCCGAGCGCATGGAGCAGGTGTTCGAACAGTTTCCACGCCTTAAGGAGCGCCGTCGTCAAATTGCGGGAACTCTTTCGGGCGGGGAACAGCAGATGTTGGCCATGGGACGTGCATTGATGTCCTGCCCCACACTGTTGATGCTCGATGAGCCATCGATGGGGCTTGCACCCCTTTTGGTCGAGCAGATTTTTGAGATTATTCAGATGTTGAATAAAAAAGGAACGACAATCCTGCTGGTTGAGCAGAACGCATTGATGGCGCTTTCAGTGGCTGACCGGGGGTATGTCTTGGAGACAGGTCGTATCATTGCTTCGGCGCCGGCTGATGAGCTGATGGCAGATGAAGCGGTTAAAAAAGCCTATCTTGGCGGCTAAGAACCGTGCAAATTTTTCGGATTTTTCCAAGGGGCCGGTGAACGATGTAAAGCATCGTTCATCGACCCCTTTTTCACAAAACTATGACCAAGTGATTTTTCCATACGACGCCACGACATGCAGGACTTGAGCCTTACACATGAAATTGGGGGAAATTCCGGGACAGGGAAGCGTTGCCCCCTTGACGCGGCACGGGACAGATATGGATCAAAACGAATTACAGGCCCAGCTTATTGAGATCGTCCCCCAGACGTGCTTCACCCTGCCCCACCGTGCCGATGAGCATATAGCGATCGGAAAGTTTGTCATAAACAATCTCCTTGACGAGGTTGAATTTTTCAATTTCTCCCGTGCTGCG
>JAVVPJ010000158.1:0-3537 GCA_036655815.1 Oscillospiraceae bacterium | reverse complement strand
ATTTCTGAGGGTGTCACGTCGTTGAGCAGCAATGACATGAATTTTCTCTGGGTCACACGCAATTTTTCAACGCAGGGCCAAGCTGTATCATTGACATGCAGATGCTGAAAGCGCCGATCCATGTGACCCGTTTCTGACGAAAGCAGCCCACCTGCCAGCAGACGTTCCACTGCTTTGGACACATAGGCTTTTGAGACACCGCGATAGATTGCGACGTCCCTTGCCGCATCAAATACTGGATGATTAGCGAGAAACATGAGCACATCGGCCTCCGGCTTGGAAATACCACATTCGGCGGCCGTCCGGGCGATCATGCGGTCATAGATCTCCCCCACTTCCTTTTGAAAACGAAGAAAGCGAAGCAGATTGAGTTCTCTTTTCATATTGTTGGCCATACCTTTCCACCGCGCTGCCAATCGCAAAAGGACGTTCCTGAGATTTTTCATCTTCAAGAACGAGCTTATGATGAATGATGTGCTTAGTACAGTTTTCCGCACCACTGTCAGGTTGCTGAAAAGCCCTGCTTCTGATTGTCAGGATCCCGTTGGTTGCTCTCTGCAACATTCTAAGACTGGCAATTCGTACAATCAGAGCTTTCCCACAACCATAATAAGCCGCTCATCCAGCGCGAATTTTTGATGAAGCAAGCTGCAACCAACCTGCTGTGACAGAGATCACTTGTTTGAACCGCATCGCAGTCATTGTGCTCCGCCATTTTGAGCTATTCTCAAGCGACTGGGTTAGGAGTGCCCATTTTCAGGTAACGCTGACTTGATCTTTATTTCAAACTGTCTCCTCATACTATGGGAGTGATGCTACCCCAACGCGATGTCCATGATCATCATAACTGAAAATCCAACCAATGTAAATAAGGCCATCCAATCCTTATTTTCGTTGGTTTGGCTCTCAGGAATCAGTTCCTCAACTACCACATAGATCATCGCGCCGGCAGCAAATGCCAGCAAAAACGGAAGTAGCAAGCGCATTTTGAGTACCAGCAGCGCCCCCAACACGCCAGAAATCGGTTCGACAATGCCGCTGAGTTGTCCCAGCATAAATGCTTTTTTACGAGAAAACCCTTCCCGTCTGAGTGGGACACTGACCGCAGTGCCCTCCGGAAAATTTTGAAGCCCGATGCCCAGCGCCAGCATACAGGCGCTGGCACGCGTAGCCCCATCCAAGCCATAGGCTAACGAGCCAAAGGCCACACCCACAGCCAATCCTTCCGGGATGTTGTGTAGCGTGATGGATGAGATCAGCATCATGCAGCGTTTGAAGCTACTTTTATCGTGTGGATTGCTCCGATTAAGGTGGGCAAACATGCGATCACCACCAAACAACAGCAGCCCACCGCCAAAGAATCCACCAAAAGCCACCAACCATGGAATCATGTACAGCTTTTCTGCCATTTCAATGGCTGGAGACAGGAGCGACCAAAAAGAAGCCGCAATCATCACCCCGCCCGCGAATCCCAGCATTGCATCCATCACGTTCTGATGAACCTTACGAAAAAAGAACACCAGTCCCGCCCCAAGTGCTGTGATACTCCATGTGAAAACTGTTGCAATCAGCGCCTGAAAAGGGTAAGGCAAGCCCATCAACCAATCCAACATATTCCGCTCCTTCATACTTTTTCTCATAGTATGAAAAGGAGTTCAGCATTGTTCTTGCATGATAGCACAATGAGCTGATACTGGAGCCGTCCCGCCCCCACTAGGGTTTTCTGTGTGCAGCACTGTCGCTTTTGGCGGTCAGGTATTGGTATTGGCTTGCGCAGCCACGCAGTCAATGGCTAACACCACAGCGAGAGCGGACACAACATTGGATGACTCATTGATATCAAGCATATAGCAGTCCCCCCAGGTCATCCATGCCTTATTGATGGAGACGACGGGGATACCCTTCTGAGTAATCACATAGTCATGGTCAAAAAAGTCCCCATTGATCTCCCAATTCAGCCCCTCAATGGTGTAGCGTGGGTAAAATAAAGTCATTTTTTTGACAATTTCCGCTGTTGGCTCACCCCCCACGGAAATGTAGAACCGTGGCAGAAAGCTCCAAATCTTCTGCTGCACCATGGCCACCTCCTGCCCATCAGCGCTCATAATGTGGAGTCTTTTCCCGAATGAAAAGAATTCGCCTTCCACCAGAAAGCATTCGACGCCCTCTTCATTCTTGACTGCAAAGCGATCATTCCAAGAAAATATCTTCTGTTTGATCCACAGACGCATTGGTCATCCTCATTTCTGTACTACAACCGAAATTCATCTACAACGCCGAGATCTCATCTACAGATGCAGCTGAGATGTGCAAAATATTAATAAAATGTACAATTCTATGATTTGTATGTATCATACGTGATTCCAGCTTGTCAATGGGCCGCCCAGCATCATTCTGGAACGATGGATCGGGCCTCATAAGAGTATCTATGTATTGTGCGTGCCAATCTCATACAGAACCTCAAAGTGATTTTTATGAAATCGAATCAATCCCTCTGCCTCCATCTGCCCAAGCTCATGGGAAAGTGCGCTGCGATTGACACATAGGTAGGAGGATAGTTCCTCTCGTGTAAATGAAATTTCGAATTCACGGGAGCTAAATTTTTCGCACTGTAATGCAAGATAAATGCAGATTTTTCGGCGCAATCCCGACTGTGACAGAATCGCAATCCGATAATATTTTCGCATGTTGTCATTGGAAACCAGTGTCAAAAGCGTATGGATCACGGTCAGTCGTGTGGCTTCCTCCAAGACGCCCGGCTCAGAAATCACATCATAAGGCATTAAAAACAGCTTAGAGTCCTTTGAAGCCACCACCGCATAGGGACTGTTTTTATTTGTTGTGCAGGCAACATCGGCACCTATCGTATAAAATGGAAGCATTTTTTTCATCAGACTATGTGTGCCATCGGAAAATGTCTGCAATACACACAACTCCCCACTCAAGACAACCCCCAGAAACTTCACCGCCTCCTGCGGGAAAATGACGTTTTGTCCCGCGCCAAAGGCCTTGACTCTCCCTCGTGAAAGCAGTTGATCTCGAATCACTTCGGACGAAAGGCCCTGAAACAGTCCGGATTGCAGCAATCCTTCAAGCACCCAATTCACCAAGCTCACGCCCTCTCTTCTTAAACCGTATTCTTTTTATGGTATTGCATGAGGTTTTTGCCCCAACACAGATGGGAAGATGGCTGCTCCGCATCCAAAATTGAAGGATACAAAAACCAATGCGGGGGATTTCTATGTCACAACATCATGCCACAAAACAAGGTCTGATTTGTTTCTGTTGCATGCTGTCTTTCTGCCTCTTTACAGTGTCATCTGATCCATGACGTCCTCAGTTCGTGGAATGCTGCCCGTCGTTGGCAAAGTCTTCGCAACATAACGATGAGGGCTGCCCAGCATCCCCTCTGCAAATACTTTGACATCAACGAGGCTGGCCTTGGCGCGCAGTGTCATCACGGCAACGCCTGCGGTGCCGCGCACCGTCCGCGATGCGATGCGCCCTGTATCGAGCAACGTCACACGACCACTGTTG
>JAVVPJ010000157.1:0-3564 GCA_036655815.1 Oscillospiraceae bacterium | reverse complement strand
GTTGTCCATTGCTACCATCGCGGGGATGTTTGTGCTACTGTTTGTGCTTGAACAAACGCTGTCGCCTTCCTCCATGCTGTTTACTGTACTTAAAAAAGGTGCGATTTACGCGCTGGTTGCCGTTTCGATGAATTTACTCAATGGTTTCACCGGTTTGTTTTCACTGGGTCAGGCAGGCTTTATGCTCATTGGAGCATACGCCTATGCCATTTTTACCATTCCGGTGTCGGCACGCCATGCGGTGTATCAATATTTTGACGGCGGAATCATTCAGTTTGCGGTGCCTGTGATTGTGGCGCTGGTGCTGGCTGGTTTGTTTGCCGCGTTGTTTGCGTTTTTAATTGGCTTGCCGGTGCTTCGCCTCAAGAGCGACTACCTTGCCATTGCGACGCTCGGTTTTGCCGAAATTATTCGAGCCATCTTCCAATGGGACAAATTAGGCCCTGTGACCAACGGATCCAACCTGCTGCGCAAATTTCCCACCTTTGATTCGGTGCTATTTCCGTTCCTGGTGGCGGGCATTTGCATCGGAATCATCGTGTTGCTGATTAATTCAACCTATGGGCGTGCATTTAAAGCCATTCGCGAGGATGAGATTGCAGCTGAGGCGATGGGAATCAATCTGTCACGCCATAAGATGATGTCATTTGTCATCAGTTCCTTCTTCGCCGGCGTGAGTGGCGCGTTGCTCGCCATGTATCAAACCACAGTACAGGCATCCGCGTTCAAATCGGCGATGACCTATGAAATCTTGTTAATCGTCGTCATCGGCGGCATCGGGTCGATTACGGGAAGCTGCCTGTCCTCCTTCTTGTTTATCGCTTGCAGCGAGTGGTGGCTGAGATTCTTGGATTCAGAATTAATTATTAACGGATTTACCGTTCCGTTGCTGCGTTCCGGATTTCGCAAGGTTGTGTTTTCGGTGATCATTATGGCCATGGTGTTGTTTTACCGCCAGGGGATTATGGGGGACCGAGAATTTTCATGGGAGGGCATCGTCAACTTCTTCCGAACACTGCCTCAACGTTTCAGAAGGGCACCGCGTGCAATGAAGGGAGGCGGCGTCGATGAGTGAAAATGTACTTCAGCTGGATCATGTGACCATGCAGTTCGGTGGAGTTGTCGCGGTCAATGATCTTTCTCTCTCCGTGAATGAGGGAGAGATCGTTGCGTTGATTGGGCCAAACGGCGCTGGGAAGACTACGGCATTTAATGTCATTACCGGTGTCTATCAGCCCACCAATGGTGCGGTTTTGTTTCATGGAAGCACCATTGTATCCAACCATCCCAAGGGAAATATGAAAAAGCTCTATGCGGGTGATGACAGGAGCGAGTTTCGCGAGGTGATTGCCAAGACCCCCGACCAAATCACACGGCTTGGGATAGCTCGTACATTTCAGAACATACGCCTGTTCAAAAAACTGACTGTGTTTGAAAACGTACTGATTGCCAAGCACATGCGTTATAAAGCAGGCGTATTTGCGGCAACCTTTCGCTTGAACCGCAGCGAGGAGCAGCATATGCGTACTGAAACGATGCGCCTGTTGGATATTCTCGGGTTGACAGATCTCAAAGATGAGATTTCCACCAGTCTGCCGTATGGACAGCAGCGTCGTCTGGAAATTGCCCGTGCACTTGCGACGGAACCTTCTCTGTTGTTGCTGGACGAACCGGCGGCTGGTATGAACCCGCAGGAGACAGAAGACCTGACAAATTTTATTAAACAGATTAAAGATGACTTCAAACTGACCGTGTTCATGATTGAGCATCATATGGATCTGGTGATGAAAATTTCAGATCGAATTTATGTGTTGGACTTTGGCCGTACCATTGCGCAGGGGACCCCACATGAGATTCAGAACAACCAGCGGGTGATCGAAGCATATCTGGGGGTGGCGCAGGATGATTAAAGTAAACGATTTACGTGTTAGTTATGATGGCATTGAGGCTGTAAAGGGAATTTCGTTTACAGTTGAAGAAAAGAGCATTGTGACACTGATTGGAGCTAATGGGGCAGGAAAAAGCACCACACTGCGCACCATTGCAGGACTGGTCCCATCTCAAAGCGGAACCATTGAGTTTATGGGAGAAAAAATCAACGGTCTTTCGACTGAAAAGATTGTTTCCCGTGGCATCACTTTGGTGCCGGAGGGGCGTCGCGTCTTTTCCGACCTGACAGTGCTTGAAAACATACGGATTGGCGCCTATTTGCGCAAAGATGATCTGTCCAGTGATCTGGCATGGGTTTATTCGCTTTTTCCGCGCCTCAAGGAGCGAAGCTGGCAACCAGCCGGCACGCTGTCAGGTGGAGAGCAACAGATGCTGGCAGTCGCGCGTGCACTCATGAGCCGTCCAAAGTTGCTGATGATGGATGAACCTTCGCTTGGTCTTGCACCCCTTATTGTGAAATCGATCTTCGACATTATCAAAGAAATCAACCGGCAGGGCATGACGATTCTTTTGATCGAACAGAATGCCAATATGGCGTTGCATACCGCTGACTATGGCTATGTACTCGAGACGGGAAAGGTTCTCTTGTCAGGCGAAGGCAAGGCGCTTTTGAACAATGAGGCTGTCAAAAAAGCTTACCTTGGAGGGTAGTGCATTTTCTCGATGGCAAGCACAATTTAAGTTGCTAAAAAACGGGCGTGCGATCATCCCTGATGGATGTGAAGCACGTCCGCTTTTGTCGATGCATCAGGTGTGGGAGAAGTCCTATTAAATGGTTAAATAACCTCATATAGCACCTTCAGCAAAGAAAGCGTGTATCAAGTGCAAGGGCACATGTCAGTCGAGAGCAAACATTAGTACTCATGCACACATACATACCAGAGTGTCTTGCTCACGTGCGATACAATTGGATGCGCCCTGTACTGTTCAGATAGCGCAGCAGAAGTGTCAACACCGGAGCCGCCAAAAGCCCAGGAAATCCGGCCAGGCGCAGCCCAAGAAACATGGCCGTCAGGGTAGCGACGGGGTGTAACCCAAGTTGATCACCGACAATGCGCGGCTCAATGATGTTGCGTACTGTTGTGATGACGCCCCAAAGAATCAGAAGCCCCATGCCCATGGGATAGTTTCCAATGATAAGTTGATAGATCCCCCATGTAATCAACACGGCCCCTGAACCGACCAACGGAAGAATGTCAAGCGCTGCTGTAATGGCAGCAATCTTCCAGAAATTAGCAACATGCAAAGACCAGAGCCCGAGGGATAACTCACAAAAAGTCACCGTCATAATCAGTAAATAGGCGCGTAATAGCTTCAGCAGGCAGGAGACAAGAAAACTCTTGATATCGAGTGCAAGGGTTTGAAAGCGCTGTGGAATCTGTCGCAGTAAGAAGCTGGTAACGCGTTTGTAATCCATTCCGATGGTGAACGACGAGACAATCATAAAAACAAACCCAATCAAAAAAACCGGAAGAAAAGTCAGGCGGGAACTTAATGCCGACAGCAGAGATCCGGATGCGCTGGTGACCAGCTCCCCCGTCGCCTTGGTGAGAAGATCCAACAGCTCTCCGACTGACAAGGCCAAAGAGGGACCCACGCGTTGCCGGGCGGCAG
>JAVVPJ010000156.1:0-3574 GCA_036655815.1 Oscillospiraceae bacterium | reverse complement strand
ACGTCGCTCGTCGAGGCTGACGTGACGAGCCGGACATCGTCAAATACATGGTTAAAATAAAAAGCCAGAAAGCTGGCAAGCGACGAGGAGGAGCGAATGCCCAAAATGTAAATGGTTTTGGCAGCGAGAATGCTGTCTACCGCTGCTGCAAACTCAGTGCGGGAGGTTTCTTCCAGCGTGCGGCGGATCTTTTCAATATCCATGGTTAGCACGCGCTCAAGCATATCGCCGTCCCCGAGCTGTTCCCCTGTGATTTCCATCCGTTGCACATTGGTTAAGCGGTTGCGAATCAGCTCTTGCAGGGCACGTTGCAGCTGTGGATAGCCCTCAAACCCCAGCTCAGAGGCAAAGCGAACCACCGTCGATTCACTGACGCCTACGGCTTGTCCCAAGCGGGCGGCCGTCATAAAGGCGGCCTTGTCATAGTGCTCTACGATATAACGCGCGATCTGTTTTTGTCCCTTGGACAGCTTTGGCATCATGCCTGAGATCAGCACGATGAGATCTCTGTTCATGGAGCATCCCCTTTTTGGCGTTGCGCCTAATTTGCTCCTTATTATAAACATATCATGCAAAAAAAGCAAGCAAATGAAGGACTAAAGTGACATTCCTGCATCAGAAGAACCAACCGTCTTGATCCCTTCATTTGGAATATGCTGTGCCAGCCGCAGCACCCGTACGCGACGGAAATGAGACGCCGGATCGTGCGTCACCCATCCACCGCCCGATGCGAGGCCCAGATCGACCACCAACGCGCCCGGTGCGGTCAGACGGTCAAGCACCTCATCGGTGGGCTGATCAAACAGGAACAAAAGCGTGAACGCGCCCTCCTTTGGGAGATTGAGCGGGCTGCAACACACGACTGAAGAATCTCGATCCTGCAAAAGACGCCCGAGCGTCTGAGCCGTAGGCCCGTCTCCCAATACGAGAGAACGTTGGCCCTCTAGAGGACACGACAGCTCCAGACGCGCGATTTGCAAAAGCTGTCCGGCCACGGCGGCCGCACGAGATTGCTCCTCTTCCATAAAAACACGCCCCCAACAGATGTGATAGTTCATCCTATGGGGGCGCGTTCATTTTGGTGCAATGTGTTGGCACGTCGACATGTGTTACGGCTGTGGGGGTGCTTCGGCCGCTTCGCTGATGTGGCGCTGGTAGGCGTCAAGAATCTGAGCCTCAAGCTCCTGACGAGCAATGGCGGTGATGGGATGGCAGATATCGCGAAAAACGCCCTGCTCGTCGCGGCGACTGGGCATGGCGACGAAAAGACGCTCCGGTCCGTTGATGACCTTGATGTCGTGTACGGCAAAGTCACCTTCCAATGTCAATGAAACGAGCGCGCGCAGACGACTATCTTGGTATGTTCGGCGGATGCGAATGTCAGTAATGTGCATATGCGTTCCCTCCTGTCAGAAATAGTATCCTCCAAAGGGAAAATACTTATTCACTTCCAAGCGGTACCATGTTATAATTTATCTGTAATTTACCATTACGCCGCAGGACCTATGAGGATTAACACCTCGCAGCTGACATCATACTATAGGATATCTTACATCGGAGGAACCGCTATGCCAACAATCACTGAACAGGATCTACGCCGCTATCATACGCTTCACTTTGTAGGGGTGGGCGGTTCAGGCATGTTTCCGCTCGTGCAGATTTTGCTTTCTCAGGGACATCATATCACCGGGTCGGACAACAACCCTGGCGATACCATCGAACAGGAACGCGCCATGGGCGTGACTGTTACCATTGGCCACAATGCAACCAACCTGGGCAGTGCTGACGCCGTGGTCTATTCGGCAGCCATCCAGCGTGACAATGTGGAGCTCATTGAGGCCGCCCGTCGCGGACTGCCTTTCATCGAGCGAAGCGAACTGTTGGGTCTGCTGACACGCCGCGTAAACAATTGCGTCTGCATTTCCGGAACCCATGGCAAGACCACCACGACCTCGATGGTGACGTTGATGATGCTGGAAGGGGGACTTGATCCGTCGGTTGTCATTGGCGGTAAGTTAGAGGCCATCGGCGGGAGCGGACGCGCCGGCAAGGGAGATGCCATGGTCGTCGAGGCCTGCGAATTTGTGGATACCTTTTTGCACCTTTCTCCCGACGTGGCTGTGCTGCTCAATGTAGACGCTGATCATCTCGACTATTTTAAAACGCTGGACAACTTAATCGCTTCGTTCGGGCGGTTTGCGTCCATGGCTACCCGCTGCGTGATCTACAATGGGGAGGACGCCAATACGCTACGCGCTCTCGAGGGCTGTCACGGACGACTGACCACTTTTGGCTATGGCGAACAGAACGACTATCGTCCGCACAACATCGTCTGGCAGGGCGGGGCGCATTGTGAGTTCGATCTTCTGTATCGCGGCACACATCTGGCACATTTAACCCTCTCAGTTCCCGGCGCGCATAATATTCTCAATGCGGTGGCTGCCGCTGCCGCTGCGCACGAGGCCGGGACGCCGCCTGAGGCGTTGGAACGGGGACTCAACGCATTCAAGGGAGTGCATCGCCGTTTTGAGATTCTTGGAACGGTCGGCGGTGTGACAATTGCTGATGACTATGCGCATCATCCAGCCGAGCTGCGTGCGACACTGCGCGCGGCTGCGACATTGGGCTTTCACAGCGTGTGGGCTGTGTTTCAGCCCTTCACCTTCTCCCGTACTTCACTGCTGCTGGATGAGTTTGCCGACGCACTGGCGCTTGCCGACCATGTGGTGATGAGCGCCATCATGGGTGGACGCGAGCGCAACACCTGCGGGATCACAACGGCCGATCTGGCTGTGAAAATTCCGGGCAGTGTGTGGTTTGAAACCTTTGAGGAAATCAGAGATGAGGTGCTGGCGCATGCCAAGCCGGGCGATTTGGTTCTTACGCTGGGCTGCGGAGACGTTTACAAGTGCGCCAAAATGATGCTGGCCAAGTGCTAGAAAGCCGCCGGATGGATGCACCTTACGCGATAGCCGACGGTGTGCAGCGGGTCGGCTGTGATCAGCCCTGTTGCTCCAAACGCAGCGGGGCTGGTAAAATACAAGCGGATAGAAACGGGGCATTCATGCCAGACCGAAATCAGAGCATCGCAAAAAAGAATAGAAAGGAGGGGCCTCTCTGCCCCTTCTCCGGGCGTAGCAGCAACAAAACTGCGGAGCCATCTATAGGACAAATCCAACTGCGGGAAAAATAAAATCGACATAAGGAGCTTTTATATGTGTGGAATTATTGGATATACCGGTGCGCGTGCCGCATGCGGAGTACTGCTTGACGGGCTGGAAAAAATGGAATACAGAGGCTATGACTCGGCCGGAATTTTGGTCAACGAGGGCGGCACACTGGTAACGGTCAAGCACAGCGGTCGGCTCTCCAATCTGGTGAAATGCCTCGAAAGCCGTCCCGCCCTTGCAGGAACCTGCGGAATGGGACATACCCGCTGGGCGACCCACGGTGGGCCGACCGACCAGAATGCCCATCCCCATGGCACACAGCGCGTCATGCTGGTACATAACGGAATCATTGAGAACTACCTTGCACTCAAGCGAGAGCTGGCGGAAAAGGGATACAACTATCT
>JAVVPJ010000155.1:0-3596 GCA_036655815.1 Oscillospiraceae bacterium | reverse complement strand
GAAAAAGAGGGGGGTAGGAAAAGAATGGATGTTGGTGTAGAGATCTACTCTATCGCCACCCATAATATACCAGATTGAGCAAGCTTTTTCCATCTATTCCGATCGCGTGATCCGACAAAAATGCCAGAGGCTACCCATAACAGGAAGCCTCTGGCAGGGAAGAATACAGATCTGTGTGATGTTCTGCCTTATTTTGCGATCGACTCCTCAAACCAACGGTACTTGAGAAAGATTTACACGCTGACGGGGATAGCGTGCGGGTGTCGGTCGCTCCTTGGAAATAACAACCAACGTACGACCGTCGCCCCTCGGCAACGCATATTCGATGAGCCGAGGTACGCCGCCGCCCAACAGCCGGATCGCCGTTGCAGCCGCAGCAACTTCCCCGGCACAATCCGGTCCTTTGAGAGCCAGCATGGCTCCCCCCACACGCACCAGCGGAAGACAGTATTCGCACAACGTTGCCATTTGTGCTACAGCCCGAGAGGTGGCATAATCGAAGTGACCGCGCAGACCATCGTTGGCGCCCGCCTGTTCGGCGCGGGCATGCACCAATCGGTTTTCTTGCCCCAGCTGCTCCGAGAGCGACGCGAGAAAATCAAGGCGCTTTTGCAGACTGTCCAGCAACGTCACCCGTAGATCGGGCCGCATAATTTCAAGTGGAATTCCAGGAAATCCAGCGCCGGTACCCACGTCGATGAGCGATGCCCTCTGCTTGAGGGTGATCAGCCCTGCCGGCGCAATACTGTCAATAAAATGTTTGATGACAATTTCATCCGGATCTGTGATGGCGGTAAGATTCACATTTTCGTTATATTCCAACATAAAACTACCGTAAGTATCAAATTTTGCGATTTGTTTTTCGTCCAGCACAAGGCCAAACGTAGCAGCACCCTCAATCAGAAGCTGGTGTGAAATCATACATTTTCCCCTTCTCTGCGTTGTCGAGATACCTCAAGCAGCAGCACCGAAATATCAGCAGGAGAAACACCTGAGATTCCCATGGCTTGTCCTACACTTTCCGGGGATACCCGCAACAGTTTCTCACGCGCCTCCAGCCGCAGACCACGGACAGCCGAAAAATCGATTCCCACAAGCGATATCACGCGGCAACGCTGCATCTCCTTGGCTTGAGTTCGTTGCTTGGCAATGTATCCGGCATATTTAATCTCGGTTTCCACCTGTTCTGCCACTGAAACCGGCAGCGCCGGGCGACCGGGGTCAATCGATGCGAGCGCTTCATAGGTCACGCGTGGCCGGCGCAACAAATCTGCCATGTGCATGCCAGTCAAAACAGGGGTGTCGCCTAGCGATTCCAGCAGAGTGCATAACGCCGGAGTGGGCGGCAGTACAGTCTTTTTTAGTCGGATCATTTCATCTATGCGCTGCTTTTCTCGCACGAGAAAGTTTTCCCAGCGTGTATCAGAAATCAGCCCGAGCGCACGCCCCTTGGGCGTCAGGCGGGCGGCGGCATTGTCCTGCCGGAGCAACAGACGATATTCCGACCGGGAGGTCATCATGCGATAAGGTTCGTCTGTGCCCTTTGTTACGAGGTCGTCAACGAGCGTGCCCATGTAGGCCTCATCGCGTGAGAGCACAAATGGTGCCTCTCCTTTGATGTGTAGAGCGGCATTGATCCCAGCGAGTAGCCCTTGCGCAGCAGCTTCCTCATAGCCTGATGTGCCATTGAATTGCCCCGCTCCATAAAGCCCGGCTATGATTTTGGTTTCGAGCGTGGGTCGCAGTGCCAGCGGATCAATTGCATCATATTCTATGGCATAGGCAGGGCGCATGACCTGCACATGTTCCATCCCCTCAATGGTATGGTAGAAAGCCAGTTGTACTTCAAAGGGCAGTGACGAACTCATCCCCTGCAAATACATTTCGCGGGTATTTTCCCCCATCGGTTCAACAAAGAGCTGGTGACGAGCCTTATCGGAAAACCGTACCACTTTATCCTCAATGGAAGGACAGTAGCGTGGTCCCCGTCCTTCGATCACCCCGGAAAACAGTGGTGACCGATGCAGATTGGCACGAATAACATCATGCGTTTTGGCATTGGTATAGGCCATATGACAAACCAGCTTGTTGTGGAGCGAACCCTCGGGCGTATCGTCTGAAAATGGCAGAATCCGTGAGTCGCCCGCCTGCACTTCCATGCGTGAAAAATCGATGGAATCGCGGTGAACGCGCGCGGGCGTACCCGTTTTAAAGCGACGAAGCGGCAGCCCCAGCGCGCGTAGGCTGTCGGACAACGCCTCTGCGGCATGACAGCCATCCGGTCCGGAGCGCTGCGAAAACTCTCCGATAAAAGCTTTTCCGGAAAGGTAGGTTCCCGTGCAAATAATGACGGCAGATGCGGGATAAACCGCTCCCAGCGCCGTCGTTACACTCTGAACACAGCCCTGCTGGGCGGTGATTTCGGTCACTTCTCCCTGAATGATCTCCAGCCCCGGCGTGGCCTCTAGCACTTCTTTCATATAGACATGATAGCGCACCCGATCGCTCTGTACGCGAAGGGAATGCACCGCAGGCCCTTTTCCTCGGTTGAGCATGCGGCTTTGCAGCATGGTCGCGTCGGCGGCACGGCCCATCTCACCACCAAGTGCGTCGATCTCCCTTACGATATGGCCCTTGGCGGTTCCACCGATGGAGGGATTGCAGGGCATGTTGGCAATTTGATCCAGTGACAGCGTAAAAAGCGCCACTTGCATGCCGAGACGTGCGGCCGCCAGGGCGGCTTCACAGCCAGCGTGTCCCGCGCCGATGACCGCAACATCATAAGGTTGAGCAATAAAGGTTAGCATGGTTGCCTCCAAATGCGGGGCGTTGCTATTTCCCCACGCAAAATTTTGAAAAGACCTGCCCTAGTACCGTTTCTGACGCGGTTCTCCCGGTCAGCTCGCAGAGAGGGGCAATGGCATCGTCAAGCACAATGCCTACGGCGTCCAGCGTGACACCCTCCATCAGCGCATCCATTGCCATCACCAGTGCCTCGTTGGACCGCACAAGGCAGTCATATTGCCGTTCGTTGGCTGCCAAGCCCGCCTGAGCCGCGCCGGAAAGACCCAGCGACTCATCGATAGCCATGCGCAGTGCGCTGCCGCCTTCCCCTGTAGCAGCCGAAATCTCAACGTAGGGGGCAAACGCTTCCCAACCGGGATGCGGGGGAAGATCGGTTTTGTTGAGTGCCACAACATGAGGCCGTTCCATCACAGACGCAAGCAGTGCCGCATCACTCTGGTTGGGACAGTGGGATCGATCCAGCACCAATAGGATAAGATCCGCTGTTTCAAGGGCATTGCGCGCGCGTGCGACCCCGATGCGTTCAATCACATCCGTGGTATCTCGAATTCCGGCAGTATCAAGCAAGCGCAGCGTTGCTCCCCCTGCTTCAAGTGTACCCTCAACCACATCGCGGGTAGTGCCAGGAATGTCAGTTACGATAGAGCGCTCGCTCCCTAACAGCAGGTTCATCAGTGTGGATTTTCCAACATTGGGACTGCCAACCAACGCCACAGTTGCGCCGTGAGCCAATAGTTGAGCAGCTGGATAAGAATGAAGCAGCTTCCCAATGCTTGTTTGTGCGGCAGACA
>JAVVPJ010000154.1:0-3620 GCA_036655815.1 Oscillospiraceae bacterium | reverse complement strand
CCACCGTAGTGGTGCCCGACATTCTCATTGTCGATGAGATTTTGTCGGTCGGAGACTTCATGTTTCAACAAAATTGTGAATGCAAAATGCAGGAGATGATCGACGCAGGCGCAACGCTGATCTTTGTCTCACACTCGTCCGATCAGGTCAAGAAGCTGTGCAAGCGTGCCATCTGGCTCAAGCATGGCGTGATGCAGATGATTGGGGAGGCGACGCAGGTGTCCGACGCCTATATCCGCGACATGGAGGCGGGAGGGCACGGCCTTGTCACGCCGGAGCAGGCCGAGCAGGTCGCCGCCGCAGAGGCCGATTTGGAGCCTCCCTGAACAGGCGGCAAATCCCGCGCCAACCGGAAAACAGTTTGTGTTTTTGACTCTGCTGCGGTTCTTGGCAATGTCGATGATTGTGTGGGATCATCTGGGCCCTTTTCACAATCCGGAGTGGAGGATCGGACAGCTGGTCGAAAATTGTCTCAATCGGCCGTTGGGAATCGTCCAGTCTTTCGGTGGAATCGGCGTTGTTTTGTTTTTTCTCATCAGTGGCTTTCTCATGGGTCATGAGGCGGGGCGCGGCAGCCGCGCCCGGGTCGCCGTCCAGAAAATTATTCGGCTCTATCCACCGCTTGTGGTCTCGTTTGCCAGTTTTTATCTGGTGCAGCGGCTGGTGACGTACTTCACCGGCCAGAACACCTGGTGGACTCAATTTTCGCCCCGGCAATGGCTTTTGGGTGGCACGCTGGCAAACTATGTGGTGGGAGAAGCCGACGTGATCAACGGTACCACATGGTTTCTCTTTCCGACGCTGCTGTTCTTTGCCTTGTGCGTTTTGCTGTACCCATGGCTGAAAACCCGTCCGGCGCTTTCCATCGTCGTGATGGAGGCTCTGCTGGCCGCTGGCTATGGCGCAGTGGCGTGGGTGGGCACGCCGGCATTGCTGCGCAATGTGTTGGAGCTGGCATGGTATATCGGGTTTTTGCTCTGCGGACTGCTGCTTTATAATCTTTGGAGCGGAAGAATCGGAACCGGCACATTTTTGGTTTTGGGCGCGGTGGACTATCTTCTGCTGCTCAAGGGAATCGTGTTGTGCAAGCCCAGCTACTATGAAGAGTCGCCCTACCTGATCTCCTTCGCCTATGCGCTTTTGCTGTTTGCGCTGGCCCTGACACTGGAGGGCAAGCTGCGCTCCTGCGCACCGGTGAATGCACTGTCCAAAATCAGTTATAGCGTCTATCTGGTGCATATGCCCTATGGCAGCTTGCTGCTTACGCTTCTGGCGCCTCAAATGGGATATACCTTTGCGTTTGCGGCAACGTTGGTTCTTGTGACCGCGGTTGCCGTGCTGCACTACCTTTTGGCCGAACGGCCAATCGCCCGTCTTTTCTCAAAACCGCTCAGGGAGGATGCAATATGTCGGACATCAAGATCCTGATCTCCTGCCATAAGGAGTCCGAACACCCACAGGGGACGTTTCTCATTCCCATTCAGGTGGGGGCAGCCAACGCGAAAGTACGCTTTCCCGAAATGCTGCACGACGACGAAGGGGAAAACATCTCGGCCAAAAATCCATTGTATTGTGAGCTGACTGCACAGTATTGGGCATGGAAGAATCTAGATGCCGATTATTACGGTTTTTGCCATTATCGACGGTATTTTAATTTTTCTGGCAAAACCTACGAGGAGGATCGCTGGGGCAACATCGAGGCCGATTTTATGGATCAAAAAGCCATTCGAATGTTCGGCCTGGATGATGACTCCATTCGGCGCGCCGTGGAAGGCTATGACATTGTGACCACCAGCCGCAAGAATCTGCGACGCATGCCGGAGCGGTATGCGTCGGTGAACGACCAGTATCAAAAAGCCAAACGCCTTCATGCCCGTGATCTGCAGACGGTTCTAGAGATTATTGACGAAAAGTATCCGCAGTACAGTGCAGCCGCGAGACGGCATTGTCAGGGACATGTGACCAGCTTTTGCAACATGTACATACTGCGCAAGGAGATTTTTTTTGACTACTGTGCTTGGCTTTTTGACATTCTTGCGGAATTTGAGCGCCGCACCGACATGTCGCTTTACAGCCGAGAGGCCTTGCGCACGCCGGGGCATCTGTCCGAACGCCTGTTTGGGATCTATTACCTTGCGCTGTCTGAGCAGCGCCGTGATCTCAAGGTGGGGGAAGTGCAGTGCGTGCTGTTTGGGAATACAGACCCGCAGCCCATGCTCAAACCGGCCTTTGCGCAGTGCGAGGTTCCGGTGGTGCTGGCCGCCAACAACAATTTTGTGCCCATGGTCGCGACCTGCATTTGCTCGGTGCTCGACCATGCCAGCGCACAGTACAATTATGATCTTGTGCTGCTCGAGTCGGATATCACGCTGGAAAACAAAGAAATTCTGCTAAAAATGGTTGAAAAATGCGAGAATGTATCGCTGCGCTTTTTTAACGCTGTACGGCTGCTGTCGGGTTATGAGCTGAAAGCCAACGCGCACATCAGTGTGGAAACCTATTTCCGCTTTTTGATTCAGGACATCCTGCCGGACTGTGATCAGGTGCTTTATCTTGATTGCGATCTGGTGGCGCAGGACGATGTTGCCAAGCTGTACCATACTGATCTTGGGAACGCCTTGTTGGGTGCGGCGCGCGACCCCGATTTTTTGGGGCAGATCAATGGTGCCAACCCATTGACGCTGAAATATTGTCAAACGGAGCTTCCGCTCAAAGACCCCTATCACTATTTTCAGGCGGGTGTGCTGCTGCTCAACACCGCTGCCATGCGCAAGGCCTATTCTCTGGAGCAATGGCTGACCTTCGCGACGCATCCCTACAAATACAACGATCAGGATGTCCTCAATCTTTATTGTGAGGGACGGGTGCTTTATCTTGACATGGCATGGAACCTGTTGACCGACTGCGATCACTATCGTGTCCCCAATGTGATTACCTATGCGCCCGAGGCGGTCTACAAGGAATATATGCAGGCGCGTAGCGCGCCAAAAATGATTCATTATGCCGGCTTCATGAAGCCGTGGCATCGCCCTGATGAGGACATGGCAGCGGAATTTTGGATGTATGCGCGCCGCACCCCGTTTTATGAGCAACTGCTTTTTCGAATGAACGAAGCCAGCGCATGGCATGTGGCCTATGGGCTGGACCGGCAAAAGGGCTGGGGGAAGCGTCTGCTTGGTTTTCCGCGCCGCGTCATCGATCGCTGTTGGCCCAAGGGAAGCAGCGGACGGGAGAAATTGAAACGGGTGTACCATCTTTTTGTGAAGGCAGAACAGTGAGAGGAGAAAATCTGATGCAATACGACTGCATTGTGGTAGGCGCCGGTTTTTCCGGTGCAGTCATGGCGCGCGAGCTGGCCGACGCAGGCCGGTCTGTGCTGGTGATGGAAAAGCGGCCCCAGATCGGTGGAAACATGTATGACGGGCCGGACAAAAATGGTGTATTGACGCACTGGTATGGTCCGCATATTTTCCACACCTCGAACAAAGAGGTATGGGACTATGTGCAGCGGTTCTCCGAATGGATTCCCTATGAGCACCGTGTGCTGGGGCGCATTGACGGACAGCTTGTGCCCATCCCTTTCAACTTTCGTTCGCTGGATCTTCTGTTTGCGCCTGCGA
>JAVVPJ010000153.1:0-3633 GCA_036655815.1 Oscillospiraceae bacterium | reverse complement strand
GCGTAGCGTATTAGTGCTGGTTCGTTCGATGTAAACGATTAAGACATGCCGCCCATTCCGCCGCCGGCAGGCATGGCAGGCTCATCCTTTTGGGGTGGTTCGGAAACCAAGGCTTCGGTGGTGACAACCATCGCGGCCACCGACGCGGCGTTCTGCAACGCACTGCGATCGACCTTGGTGGGGTTTACAATACCCATTTCCATCATATCGCCATAAAGCTCTGTCGCAACGTTGAAGCCATAGCCAACCTTGCGGGAGCGCTTGATCTTGTCGATGATCACTGAGCCTTCGAGTCCTGCATTATACGCGATCTGACGCATTGGCTCCTCAAGGGCACGCAGCACCAGCTTGACGCCGGTCTTCTCGTCTCCCTCAACGACCAGCAGAAGCTTCTCGACAGCACCCGTAGCATTGAGCATGGATACGCCGCCGCCGGCGACAATGCCTTCCTCAACAGCGGCCTTGGTCGCTGAAAGGGCATCTTCGATTCTGAGCTTCTTTTCCTTCATCTCGACCTCAGTCGCAGCGCCAACCTTGATGACAGCTACGCCGCCGGCAAGCTTGGCGAGACGCTCTTGGAGCTTCTCACGGTCAAAGTCTGAGGTGGTCAGTTCCAGTTCGTTGCGAATCTGGCCCACTCTCGCCTTAATCGCTTCGGCATCACCCGTACCGTCGACGATGATCGTGTTCTCCTTGCCCACCTTCACCTGACGGGCATGGCCGAGCATGTTCATATCTGCTTCCTTCAGTTCCAGACCCAGATCGGAGCTGATGACCTCGCCGCCAGTCAGAATGGCAATGTCACGGAGCATCTCCTTGCGGCGGTCGCCAAAGCCGGGTGCCTTGACAGCAACGCAAGTAAAGGTGCCGCGCAGACGGTTGACCAGCAGTGTGGCCAGCGCCTCGCCTTCAATGTCCTCAGCGATGATCACCAGCTTCTTGCCCGCCTGAACGATCTTCTCAAGAAGAGGCAGAATCTCCTGAATGGCAGAAATTTTCTTATCGGTAATCAGGATGAGGGCATCGTCGATGACAGCCTCCATCTTGTCTGTGTCTGTAACCATATAAGGTGAGACATAGCCGCGATCAAACTGCATGCCTTCAACAACCTCAGAATAGGTTTCGGCGGTTTTGGACTCCTCAATCGTGATGACGCCGTCGGCTCCCACCTTCTCCATTGCATCGGCAATCAGCTGACCAATCGTCTCATCTCCGGCCGAAACAGTGGCCACCCGGGCGATATCCTCAGAGCCAGAAACCATCTTGGAGTTCTGCTTAATGGCCTCAACAGCTGCATCAACAGCCTTCTGTACGCCGCGCTTGAGAGCCATCGGGTTAGCCCCCGCAGCAACATTCTTCATGCCTTCACGCACCAACGCCTGCGCCAGCAGGGTGGCAGTGGTGGTGCCATCTCCAGCCGCATCGTTTGTCTTGGTGGCGACTTCTTTGACAAGTTGTGCGCCCATGTTCTCAAACGGGTCATCCAGCTCAATCTCTTTGGCGATGGTCACGCCGTCGTTGGTGATCAGGGGCGCGCCATATTTTTTGTCCAGCACGACGTTGCGGCCCTTTGGTCCAAGCGTAATCTTCACGGTGTCAGCCAGCTTGTCGATGCCAGCCTGCAGGGACTTTCTGGCTTCCTCGCTATAGCAAATAATTTTGGCCATAAATTTTCTCCTCCGCTTCTTCTACTTATTCAACAATCGCAAGAATATCGGACTGACGCAGGATGGTATACTCAACACCGTCAACCTTGACCTCTGTGCCGGCATACTTACTCATCATGACGCGATCGCCCGGTTTCACATACATCTGGATTTCTTTTCCATCAACGACTCCGCCCGGTCCCGCTGCAATGACCTCAGCAATTTGGGGCTTTTCCTTGGCTGAGCCAGCCAGAATGATGCCGCTCTTGGTGGTTTCCTCGGCTTCGACCATTTTAATAACAACACGGTCGGCAAGTGGCTTGATCTTCATTGCGATTCCTCCATTTATCTTTTTTCTAATAGTGAGGCTGTGTTAGCACTCCATGTTCCCGAGTGCTAAATCTTATTTTACCGTGCTTTTGCAAAAAATCAAGGGGTTGGGCATAATTTTTTCATTTGTTTACAATTTTTTAAGAAAGCAGTGCCAAACTCAGCAGCATCACACTCACCCCCGTCAGTACTCCACCAAGTGACCAGCCCGGACGTTGTTGCAACAGCGAAGCGGGCAGCAGTTCAGCAAATGTGATGTAAATCATCAGCCCCGCAACGCCGGAGCACAGCAGTGACACTCTCCCCTCCCCCGCAATGTGATCCAGCAGTCCCCACGCCAGCAGTGCGCCAATTGGCTCAGACAGTCCGGAAAGTGTAGCCATGCCCACTGCCATCCCTCGATTTCCGGTGGCCGCCTGCACCGGCAGCGCCACCAAAATGCCCTCCGGAAGATTGTGCATCGCAATGGCAACGGCGAGTGAGGCCCCCGTCGCCCAATCCCGACTCCCGCCCAAAAACACGGCCATCCCCTCGGGAATATTGTGTGCCATCAACGCCACCATCGAAAAAATGCCCAGACGCAAAAGCCCCGGTTCACGCTCGACAGAGCCTTCCCGCTCGGGCAACAGCAAATCGAGAAGAAGCGCCAGCAGCATGCCAGAAACGCAGGCCGCCGTCAGTGCTGCGGCGGCCACCGGACGCGAAAGCCGCGCGCTCAATGTGTGTGCCGCCTCCGGGATCAGATCAGCCAGTGACACCGTTACCATGATTCCACCCGAAAAGCCCAGCACACACGCCAACATCCGCCGACCCGGCCGTCGGATCAAGACGGAGATTCCCCCGCCAAGCACTGTGCACAAGCCCGCCGCCAGGCTGAGAAGCAGCGCCATGAACGCCTGTTCTTCCATGGGATACCTTCCCCCTATATGGTGCTGCTACAAGGCTATTCAGGCTGACCGGGAATTAGAGGCGTTTGCCCTTTCTTTTGTGAACCATGAGGCAAAAAGACAGCGGCGCGTATCTCGTTGATCCGCGTCGCTGATTCATTGGATGATTGGAGGCTCTCACGCACCGATCACTCCACCGTGACCGACTTGGCCAGGTTGCGCGGCTTGTCGATATCACAGCCGAGCGCCAGCGCCGTGTGATAAGCAAGAAGCTGCAATGCGGCGGCGGCGGGAAATGGCATAAACAGATCCTCGAGCGGCGGCAAAGTCAGGCAAACGTCGGTTAGGCCCTCTGAGATCACTTCGCCTTGCTTGGCCAGCAGTGTCACTGTCGCCCCGCGCGCGGTCACTTCTCGAATATTGGAAAGCATTTTGGCAGCGAGCCGCTCCTGCGTTGACAAGGCAATGACCGGTGTGCCCTCGGTAATGAGGGAAATCGTTCCGTGTTTTAACTCCCCCGCAGCGTAAGCCTCGCAGTGGATGTAAGAAATCTCCTTGAGCTTCAGCGAACCTTCGCAGGCCAATGCCCAATCCAGACCACGCCCCAAGAAGAAGAGACTGTGTGCCCCGGCGACGCTTTGGGCCGCAGCAGCAAATTCATCCTCGTGCGCAAGCACCGTCTCAACAGCCTCCCCCGCCGCCAAAAGCGACGCTGTCAGGCGACGTGCCTCTCCCTCGTCGATCTGGTCTTCCACACGGGCCATGGAAAT
>JAVVPJ010000152.1:0-3637 GCA_036655815.1 Oscillospiraceae bacterium | reverse complement strand
CATTCTTGTGGTTGTCCTTGCGGGTGCGCTGGGTGTTGCGGTTTGTGCGCTGCGTCACCAGAAAGGGAAAAAAGAGTGAACGTCTATCTGGCACTGTTTGTGGAGTTCTTTAAAACGGGGCTATTCGCCATTGGCGGAGGGCTGGCTACGTTGCCGTTTCTATATGACATTGCCGACAAGTATTCATGGTTCGATCGCGCTATGCTCATCGATATGGTGGCGATTGCGGAGTCAACCCCAGGCCCCATCGGCGTCAACATGGCCACCTATGCTGGCTTTTGTGCAGCGAGTGTTTCGGGTGGGATTGTGGCTACTTTTGCCTTAATGCTACCATCTTTTTTCATCATGGTGATCATTTGCAAGTTTTTGGCGCGCTTTTCAACAAGCAGCGCCGTAAAGGGCATGTTCTATGGGCTTCGACCTGCGGTCACTGGATTGATCGCCGCAGCAGGACTTTCGGTAGTTCGGGTGGCACTGCTTACCGATGCACGATTCAACGGTTTTTCCAGCCTTCTGTCACTGGCTAACTGGCCTGCCGTGGCGTTGTTTGTGATCCTATATATACTCTATATGAAATACCAACGACATCCGATCTTTTACATTTTAGGCGCTGCCGCTGTGGGAATCCTATTCAAGATGTAACTCCAAAAGCAGCGAATCGACCGACCCGAGCGTGGGTGGAGGATTCGCTGCTTTGTGACTAGAACATATCCTTTTTATAGAGAATTAAGCCGGCCAAGCCCATCACGACAGCAGACAGAAGAATGGGAAACCAAAAATTTTGAATAGGGATGTTCCCAACATTCATGCCATAAAATCCTGAGATCATGGTCGGAATCGAGATGACAACTGTGATGGACGCCAGCACTTTCATGACAATATTGAGATTGTTGGAGATGACAGAGGCAAAGGCATCCATGGTTCCGGAAAGAATATTGAGGTAGATGCTGGCCATTTCTTGTGCCTGTTTGATTTCGATGAGCACATCCTCCAGAAAATCCTCATCCTCCTCATAAAGACGAACGTATTTTCCATTGGAGAATTTTTTGATGGTGATGGCATTGGAGGCCAATGATGTGTTAAAATAAACCAAAGACTTTTGCAACTCAAGAAGTTGAATCAGCTCCTTGTTTCGCATGGATTTTCGCAACTGCTTTTCGATAAACATGCTCATCTTATCGATCTGCTTGAGATGCTGCAAAAACCGTGTTGCAGTTTTGAACATAAGCTGCAAAATAAACTTGGCTTTAAAATCTGTATTACAATCCCGGATGCGTCCATTGGCAAAGTCGTCAAAGACGGGGTTTTCGCCTAAGGAGATGGTGATGACGCTGTGCCGGGTGGCGATGATTCCAATTGGAATGGTGTAATAAGAAACGTTCTGGTCGTTAGGCTGCATCATGGGGGTATCCATAATCAGGAGGGTGTCAACGCCCTCTTTCTCAATGTGGGAGGACTCCTCATCGTCGAGCGATTCACTGATGTAATTGGGATCAAGATCAAAGTCTGCCACCAGACTGGCAATTTCCTCTGGGCTTGGAGCTGTCACATTAACCCAGCAGCCTTTTGCATACTGTTCACATTGGGTCATCTTGCCTTCAATGGTCTGATAATAACGGATCATACGCGCTCCTTCTCAGGAACGCATGGTGTGCATGGCGTTCCCGATGACTTCTTTATTTTTCGTGCAACTTCGTCCTATGGGGTCACTACTCATCCATGCCACTTCCTTTTTATCTTCGACTGCAGTGATTATACCACTTAAAAGGGTCAAAAGGCAAGATGATTCTGCACACATGCACAAAAATTAGTATCTGTCTCCTTACATATCACATGCAAATCCGAGAAATTACTTTCCAACCTCACCAGAATGCTTTGTGCGGAGCCAAACAAAACGCTTGTCTTGCTCAAAGCATTGTCATCAAACGCAACAGCAACAGTCCCACAACGCCCGGAATTCCCAAAAAGCAGGCAACACCCACCGTAAAGGGGTTGGGGGACAGCAGGGAAGGCCCCCACAGAGAAACCAGACCGACTGCACCCAGACTCAGCAGCCCACTTACCGCAGAGGGCAGCAACCCCTGAGAGGCCCGTGTGCCCAATTGTATGTTCAGCAAAATCACGACGGCGACGATCACAACCATGATCACAGATGCACTCATAACAATCCCCCTTATGTGCAGCGGGCATGCTTTTGCAACCTTAGATCATCACGCGTGTGGAGGCCGTTTCTTCCTGAAGATCATAAGCTCGAATTTTGTGTAATAGTGCATGATAACGCGCAATCAGCGCATTGTATTCATAGATGGCGTAATCCGTGACGTCGGGGTCGTCGGACATATTGAATAGCTGCTCGTTGGCTTCCATGAGACGGTTCACCTGTTTCAAATCTGCAAGCCATTCTCTGCGCACATTGTCAGAGACAACTTTTTTGGGTGACAACAGCATAAATCAACCCTCCTCATTAAAATCCTATGTTTCAGTATAGGAAGGATATGACGCTTTATTCCATTTGCGGGGCACAAGAAGGGAGAGGTACATGCTGCTTACACATCTGCGAGGTGAGCGTAATACAAGATATGCGGCAGACCGTACGTACATGTGTAAATGTGTACGTACATATTGGCTGAAAGCGTCGAATCCGGCAAGGCTGAATTCTGCAAAATATTCGGAAAAATCAGAGATGGTGGAAGATGTGGGGCAAGAGTTTTGCTTGGCATATAAATTGCTGATGTATAAACCATCTCTGTCAAGATTGTACCTTTATTGCCTGATGTGTTAAAAAAATAGCAAAATCACTCATCGTCACCGTTGACAGGATCGCGATGATTCACAAGCACTTTCTCATAGAGCAAATGGAAATCAGCGCGGACTCACTGCTGTGGCTGACAAAGGGAACACGGCATCCCGGGACAAAAAGTCTCAAAATACATATCTAGGAGGAACGCATCAATATGGATTTTCATCTGTCTAAAGAGCAGGAAATGCTCCAGAAGCTGTTCCGTGAGTTCACGGAAAATGAAGTGAAACCCATTGCCCAAGAAGTGGACGAGGAAGAGCGATTCCCGATTGAGACGGTCAAGAAGATGGCGAAGCTTGGAATGATGGGCCTTTATCTGCCCAAGGAGTACGGTGGATCAGGCGTAGATATGCTGTCATATACCATTGCAATCGAAGAATTGAGCAAAGTCTGCACCTCCACTGCCACCGTGATGGCTGCACACACTTCGCTGTGCTGCGGCCCGATCTATGAGAATGGTACCGAGGAGCAGAAGCAGAAATATTTGCCCAAGCTGTGTTCCGGCGAATGGCTGGGTGCTTTTGGCCTGACAGAACCCGGCGCGGGCAGCGATGCTCAAGGACAGCAGACGGTCGCCGTGCTCCAAGGTGACCATTGGGTGCTCAATGGAAATAAGATTTTCATCACCAACGCTGGATTTGCTGATGTGTTTATTATTTTAGCGGTTACCGGTACTCATCTTGATAAGCGCAATCCCAAGAAAAAAGTGAAAGATATTTCAGCTTTCATTGTGGAACGCACTTATCCTGGCTTCTCTGTAGGCAAGCACGAGAAGAAGATGGGTATTCGTGGTTCCTCTACCTGCGAATTGATTATGGAAGACTGCATTGTTCCAAA
>JAVVPJ010000151.1:0-3679 GCA_036655815.1 Oscillospiraceae bacterium | reverse complement strand
GCTTTATGGCATTGCGCGGCGGACAATCGAAACCTTGCGAAACCTGTTTGGTAGAGCGCATTCACCGTGGGGAAACAGAAAATCTAAAGATCAGCAGTCCCGATGGGGAAATCCATTTGAAGGTGCATTTTTCCTTTATCCAGTGGAGCCAAAGCCAAAGAATGCTCCTGCTCTTTGGGACAGAGGATGCCATCGAAAAAGTCTGAAATTCAGGCTGCGGGGTCCTCTGAAGGGGAAGCAATCGGAATGCAAGATCCCTTTTTGCTTGCTATGTGAAACTGGCTTATCGCAAAATAAAGGTTTCTCGCTTTTGATTTTTACTGAAAATTGCAATAATAAATTGAACACTCTGTAAGAATAGAGGACACGTTTGTGGCAACGGTAAATCAGGTCGAGTTGGGCGTCAAACAGTTCCTCTGGGGTGCGGTATTTGAGCCGCTTTCTGTGAAGCGCGTTCGATAGATGGAGGTGCGGACAAAGATATCAGCTTTTTTCACAGCTTCTTCCAAAGTGTTTCGTTTTAACCTTCAAAAAGGGAGGGTCGCAGAATGTTCATTCTGCGACCCTCCCTTTTGCGCAAAAACCGCTCAGACGATGTCTTCCCCTTGCAGCCAGCTTTCCTCACTCTCATGGCGAAGTGGACGGCCCAGCAACTCGCTAAAAGCACGTTTCGCATCAATCTCGCCTTGAATGAGGCGGTAAATTTGTGTCGTAATAGGCATTTCTACTTTTAATTTCCGGGAAAGTTCATAGGCGCACAGTGTAGCAGTGACACCTTCAACCGTCATGCCAATCTTTTGAATGGCGTCAGTGACGGTCATTCCCTCGCCTACATAAATGCCGCATCGGCGGTTGCGAGAGTGCATCGAACAGCAGGTGACAATGAGATCTCCAACACCGGCTAATCCGAACAGCGTCTCGGCACGGGCACCCATCGCCGTACCCAACCGTGTGATTTCGGTCAGGCCACGCGTCATGAGCGCCGCTTTGGTGTTGTCGCCAAACCCCATGCCATCGACGATGCCGGCAGCAAATGCGATCACGTTCTTCAATGCACCGCCCAACTGTACGCCCAGAATATCATCGCTGGTGTAGATGCGCACATGAGTGTTTGCCGTCAAATCCTGAACGGACTGTGCGGCTGCCGGATCTGCACTGGCAGCAACAATACAGGTGGGGACACCCCTTGAGACTTCCTCAGCATGAGACGGACCAGACAACACAACAATCGAATGATCGGGCAATTCCTCCCCGATGACTTTGAAGAGAGGTTTGAGTGAATGCGGCTCGAGTCCCTTGGATACACAAGCGACCACAGCGCCGGGTGATAAACGCCCGGATTATAATTTCGCAGCGTCACGCACACCAACCGTCGGCGTGGCAATGAGAACAATAGCGGCATTCTCAACGCCGTCAATGTCATCCACGATGGTAACGGAATCTGGAATTTTAACGCCCTTGAGCAGCACGACATTTTCACGAGCGGCGCGGATGGCGTCGTTTTCACTTTTTTTCCATCCCCAAAGCGTGACATCGTGTCCTGCGTTGCACAGCATGATCGACAATGCGGTTCCAAAGCCTCCGCATCCTAAAACATAGAGTTTTGCCATGGCTGGTTTCCTCCTTTGTGGCCCAATGTATGTTTGATCACGACAAGGAAGTCATTTTGACTTTTTGGAAGGCAAAAAGCGACGTTCAGTTCCATTGCAAAGACGCTGGATGTTTTTACGATGGTTATAAACGATCGTCCACCCCAACGCTGCCGCCAGCAATACTTCAAGCAGATCAAACCGGTTTTGCCAGTGACGGATGACTGCCAAAACAAATGGATAAGCGCCTGCACAGATGATTGATGCCAGCGACACATAACCGGAGAAACCGGCTAGGGGAATCGCCACCACCGCCATAATTGCGCAGACCAATGGATTGAGCGCCAGCACGGCGCCAAGCCCGGTTGCAACGCCCTTTCCACCCTGAAAGCCGAAAAACAGCGGTTTCATATGACCAAAAAGAACCGCAAAGCCACACAAAAAGCCGCCATAGAGGGCGACAGGCGTAGACGCTGTAAGCATCCGCCCCAGCAACACGGCAATTGAGCCCTTGGCTAGATCTCCAACAAAGGTCATGGCAGCAGGAATCCATCCATAATTGCGCAGCATATTGGTGGCTCCGGCGTTGCCGCTGCCCTTCTGACGGACGTCCTCTCCCTCGAGATATTTTGAAACGACAACAGCGAAACTGACGCTGCCCAGCAGATAGCTCATCAGCAACGCCAAAATGATTCGGACAATAACCCCAATCATCAAAAGGACTCCTCCCGATATGATGTGGCTACTACAAAATGATCTTACTCCATACAGATGAGAAATGCCATACTTTCCAAAAGCAGATGGGCACACACCCACACAGATCTGAGCCTATTTTTGTCTGTCGGCAGCACGGTGCATGGCGCTATTATTCCCCGCGCTCTCGCACCAGAATGCGTACCGGTGTGCCAATCAACCCGAAGGATTCTCTAATCTGATTTTCCAGATAACGTTGGTAGGAAAAATGGAACAAGTCCTTGCGGTTGACAAAGCACACAAAGGTGGGTGGACGGGTGGATGGCTGGGTAATATAATAAATCTTAAGCCGTTTTCCCTTATCAGAGGGTGGCTGCACCCGCGCGGTCGCCCGCGCAAGAATATCATTCAGGGCGCCGGTCGTAATGCGCATGGAATTTTGGGCGTTGACCTGATTGATGAGTTCAAACAATCGATCAATCCGTTGCCCCGTCTTGGCCGAGATGAACACAAAAGGGGCATAACTCATGAAGGAAAAGTCATTTTCCAGTTTAGCTTGATATTCCTGCATAGTTTTGTCGTCCTTTTCAATAGCATCCCACTTGTTGACAGCAACAATGCAGCCCTTTCCCTGTTCATGAGCGTAGCCCGCAATTTTGGAATCCTGTTCTGTAAAGCCTTCGCTGGCGTCGATCATGATCACACACACCTCGGCGCGATCGACCGCCATATAGGCGCGCAACACAGAATAATGCTCAATGGCCTCAGTTACCTTGCTCTTGCGGCGAAGGCCAGCCGTATCGATAAAGAGATATTTTCCGAATACATTGTTGATTTCCGTATCAGTGGCGTCGCGGGTGGTTCCGGCGATCTCAGAGACAATGACCCGTTCGTCCCCCGCGATGCGGTTAACCAATGATGACTTCCCGACATTAGGCTTGCCGATAACAGCCACTGCAACGCGTTCCTCGTCGTGATTGTCGGCCTCTTCGAAGTTGAGATGTTCAAATACCGCGTCAAGCAGATCCCCCGAACCATGGCCATGCAGACCCGATACGGCGATGGGATCGCCCAATCCGAGGTTGTAAAATTCATAGAACTCGGGCGCGGGGTTTCCGACACGGTCGCACTTGCTGACACAGAGCACCAGCGGCTTTCCGCTACGCAGTAGCATCGAAGCAACTTCCTGATCGGTAGCTGTTACACCGCTGTGCAGATCGGTCACCAAAATAATGACGTCTGCTGAATCAATTGCAAGTTGAGCCTGCCGCCGCATCTGTGAAAGAATGATGTCGTCCGAAAAAGGCTCGATGCCTCCCGTATCGACCAGCATGAATTGTTTAGAACGCCACTCGCAGGGGGCATAGATACGATCTCTGGTGACTCCAGGGGTATCC
>JAVVPJ010000150.1:2982-3710 GCA_036655815.1 Oscillospiraceae bacterium | reverse complement strand
ACCTGTCCCAAAGGAATCAAATGAATATTCTCCTCTGAAATCCCGTTGTCCAACAGCTGCTGAAGGTCCTTTCCCTGATGCACTACATAATGCGCTGTATTCAAAATTTCTTTTTCCCGCTGAGTTTCTGGCTTCAGATATAAGGTATTGTGGCAGGTGAGTAGAAATTTTTTGCCTTTGCAGCAGGAGAAAATATCTACGATATCCTGCACACGGAAAAACCCTTCTGTGTACTGTATATGGATAATAGGAGCACTGGACTCTGACAGCAGCTTTATCAAAAAAGAGGGCTGTTTGTGAACTTCCCACACTCTGTCAGTAACTATTTTTTCATCTGATCGAACCAAATTGGCTGCCTGATTAGGATAAATCTTTACATCTACAAGGTCTTTAATGACATCATAATAAAACCTTGTAAACTCCGCGATGCCGCATTTCGTGTTCCAAGACGTCACAAAATCCACACAAAGCTTCGGATCCGCCTTCGCCGGTTCCAAAAGGGATGCCGAGCTTAGATGATGGGCCGCCGCTCCGCTGTAAATTTCTCCCAACGTATGGGCTGCATGCACGGTTGAAATAGGGCATGTGGTATCCTGCAGCAAAGCCTCGCTCAATTCCTCAAAAAGCACTTCGCCATCCTGCCATTGCTTCCCCTTTCCCCAAGGCTTTTTATCCAAAATGGCAGTGCTGAGGTTTTCGTTGAGAATCTCCGCCAAAGCAGCCGACTT
>JAVVPJ010000150.1:0-2972 GCA_036655815.1 Oscillospiraceae bacterium | reverse complement strand
GGCAGTCTTCATCAAGAGGAAAAATATCGTAAACAGGGCAAGCCAAGCTCTGTTCTAACAGAGCTTGGCGAACAACATCCGATGCCGTGACCACGCGATCAAAGGAATATGCCTCCGTATTTTCTACCGAGTGGAAATAGCAGGACAGCTTACATTTTCCAGCATCGGATACCGCATTTTCGGCTAGGATTTTTTCTCCCGCGGCAATATGGAGCAGGTTTTCCAAGCATTCTTCTGCAACCATCCAAAGATTTCTATTTTTTGCAAAAACAGGTTGCAAAATGCTTAGAAGCTCAGCGTTAATTCCCAAAGAAATCAGGGTGTGATATTTTTTGTACTGAGAAAGCAGCTGTTTTACAGGAACCCGTTTGATTCCATTTGATAGTTCGTAATCCGCATACACGTCCACGGTAAACCGCCGGGATATCAGTGTGGGAAGCGTGTCCCAAATCTCTCCCAAGTTGCTGGTTGGATAGATAAGAGCAATTTTCTCCTGTGGCTGTTTCGCAGTGCACTCTTTCCGGGAAACTGCGGTGGCAATCGCAGAAAGAGTCAGTTCAGCCACCCAATCCCATGTAAACTGTTTGACTTTGGCTCTCCCCTTTTCCAGCAGGGCAGGCAAGTCCGCCGTGGTCAATGCAGTTTCCATTACCTTTGCCATGTCCGAAATATCTGTGGGGTCAAACAAAAGCCCAGCATCACCGACGATTTCTCCCAAGCTGGAGTTATTCGATGCAATGACCGGCGTTCCACAGGCCCAAGATTCCAGTGCCGGCAAGCCAAAGCCTTCATACAAAGAGGGAAAGATCATACATTTGGGCAGGTTATAGAGTTGCACCATCTCTTCATCGGAGACATAGTCGGTTAAAATAACTCTGTCGTTCAATTGGAGAGATGAAATCAGATTTTCAAACTCCGCCTTTTTTTTCGGAAACATTCTGCCAACAATGACAAGCTGATACTGCGCAATCAGTGTTTTCGGCAATTTGGAAAAGGCGCGCATGGCACCCTGAACATTTTTTCTGGCATCCGCGGAAACGCAGCAAAGAATAAACTCAGACGTTATCCCAAATTTTTTATAAAGCGAGCTTTTCCCCTCTGGTGAAATGGGAACTTCACAAAACCGTTCGCTAACGCCGCCGTAAATGATATTGATTTTTGCGGGATCGAAGTGCAAATACCGAACCATATCCTCCTTCACACTACTGGAGATGGCCAACTGGCGATCTGTCCAGCGCAGCATATCAATACAGGACATATACCATTCGTACATGGTTTTATTCTTTAGGTACAAGTCTTTCATCACATAGGGAATAATGTCCCAGGCTGTGGCCACCACAGTCACACCCCGAAACCATTCCTCTTCATATAAAACATTTCCGCAAAAAAAGGGAGCAGTGATGTAAAAAATATCAATTTGATTGTGGCGAAGGAAGTTCCTTACCAACTCGCCGTATATTTCACGATAAACGCCGTTATACTCCCGCAGCTTATTGTTACTTCCCATATCATAAAAGCAGTAGTGAAAATTCGCTTCCCGAATTCCATCCATGAGATGGGACTGCACTACCGTGTTGAAATAAAAGTATTCATTTTCCGGAGTCTGTTGAATCATTCGTTCAAACTGATTTAGCGTATAGTTTCCAATACCACTGCCCTTGCCTATTTCAATAGCACCGGCATCAAATGCGATATTCATACATACACCTCCGCAAGCTGTTTCTTGTCTAAAAAGATAGAGTTGATACCCGAAAAGGCATATTCAAAATAGCCATTCTGCTCCATGAATTCTAAAATATCGGTCCGTTTTTCGCCAAATACCAGATGATGGCGATATGGTATCATCTCCACCGAGATGGCAAGGGGGCGATGCGCCGTAAAATCAATGGAGTTTAAGATATCCATTTCCTTTCCTTCAATGTCAATATTTAAAAAAAGCGGTGCCTTATCAAAATACTGTTCCAGAATCTCATTTATGGAAATCGTCTCAACCTGAACAGTTTGGGTGATCTGGATGTTAGGGTTCTGGCAAAGTGCTTCCTCGGCATCTGCAAGAGACGGCGTAGAAAGTCCGTCACCACTCAACACATAAAACGGAACGGTTTTCCCGCTAGTTTCATCAATACAACGATTAAGGATAACATCGCCCTGTCGATACAATTTCAATTCCCCAATTAGGGCCGGATTCGCCTCTACCAACACACCGCGGGCACCCATCTGATAGAAATAGTATGTATTACTCAAATATTTTGCGTGATTAGCTCCCAAGTCCAGATAGGTGCAGGTATTTTCAGGGATGGAAAGTGCCCGTAAGACATGCGATAAAATACCGTCTTCGCCTGACTGCGATGCAGAACGACGAATGGTAGATTCGTTTTTTACAATATCGGCGAACGCACCCTGCTCATGCAGCTGCGTAAGCTGCTGATTCATCTGAGAAAGCTGCTGAGCCAGTTGACGAAGCTGCTGATTCATCTGGCTGCTTTCTGCATTTTTCGCCGTCTCCAGCGCGGCGAGCTGCTGATCCATTCGGGCGTTTTCTGCGTTTTGCGCCGTCTCTAGCGCGGTGAGATGCTGATTCATCCGGGCATTTTCTGCGTTTTGCGCCGTCTCTAGCGCGGTGAGTTGTTGGTGATGCGTTTGTTGCAGCAGCTGCACCCGCTCCAGCTCTTGATGTCCCGATGTCTTAACCTGTTCAATTTTCGTCAATGCATCCTGTTGCAATTCTCTTAGACGATCCACTGCCCATGTGGTTGCATTATTAAAATCAGTCTGCTGGAAGCACACCGGTTCTAAGTACCACTTCAGGCATTTCCGCACTACTCGCTTAAAAAACACAATCACGTTACCGATCACAGGCCGACAAGAGTATATACGTCGAAAGGCATAGTTGACTCTCGTTCCATCCATAATATTCCAATTTAATTGCAAGTCCTGAAATCTGTGTTCACAGGTATCCCCAACATTCTGAC
>JAVVPJ010000149.1:0-3736 GCA_036655815.1 Oscillospiraceae bacterium | reverse complement strand
GGTGGTGCACCGCTGTTGGGAGTACGAAAGCCGGTCATCAAGGCACACGGTGCGTCGAACGGACAGGCTTTCCAAAATGCGGTGCGTCAGGCCATTGCCTGCTGTGAACAAGATGTGGCCGGTCAGATCGAGCGAGGGCTTGCTGCGCTGGGCGATGAAAAAGAGGAGAATGCCTGATGGAAAAGCTGTTGCACGCCATCGGTCACGAATTCAGAAATCCTGCTTATCTTGAAATCGCACTGACCCACTCGTCCTATGCCAATGAGCGTCGGGGGACTCCCCAGAATAATGAGCGACAGGAGTTTCTGGGCGATGCAGTGCTGTCGGTGATTGTAGCTGATTATATCTTTCGCCATCGCAAGGTGGCCGAGGGAGAACTGACCAAGATTCGCGCATCCTTGGTTTGCGAGGGTGCATTGGCTGGATTCGCCCGTCAGATTTCACTGGGGGAATGCCTTCGGCTGGGGCGTGGTGAGGAGCAAAACGGTGGGAGAGAGCGGCCCTCAATTCTGGCAGATGCCTTTGAGGCACTCATTGCCGCTGTGTATCTTGATGGTGGGCTGGAAGCGGCTCGCCGCTTTGTGCTACCCTTTATTGCCGATACGGTAGAGCATGCCGCAGGAACCGATCTGCACGATTATAAGACACAGCTACAGGAAGTGGTGCAGCAAAACCCCGAGGAGCGTGTGGGCTATGTATTGACCGGGGAACACGGCCCTGACCATGACAAGTGGTTCGAGGTGGAGGTCCATCTCAATTCCAATGTCATCGGAAAGGGAGGCGGCCGAAGCAAAAAAGCGGCTGAACAACAGGCGGCCCGCGAAGCACTGCTGCTGAGGGGGGTTGTGCATGATGAAAAATGATGTGCCGTTGCACGGCAACCTGGCCATCTTTGTGCCGCATCTCGGGTGTGCTCAACGATGTAGTTATTGCGATCAGCGGGCTATTTCCGGCGAAAACGATGTACCTACTGCGACAGAGGTACGTGCTCTGTGCGCACAGGCGTTGCTCAAAAGCGGTTCACGCCACATGGAGATGGCATTTTTCGGCGGAAGCTTTACGGCAGTGAGGCGGGAATATACCCGTCCACTGCTTGAGGCTGCTGCGGAATTTTTGGGACACGGCATCTCAGGTATCCGTATTTCTACACGGCCCGACGCCATAGACGGAGAACAGCTTGATTTTCTGCGAAAACACGGCGTGACGGCCATTGAGTTGGGAGCCCAGTCGATGGATGACCATGTGCTCAAAAAAAACGGTCGAGGACATACTGCCGAGCAGACTTGCCGGGCGTCGGCACTGATCCGGGAATGGGGATTTGAGCTGGGGCTTCAACTGATGACGGGCCTCGACGGAGCCGACGAGACCAGTGATCTCATGAGCGCTCGCGCACTGGCCGATCTGCGGCCCGATACGACACGCATTTATCCGACGCTGGTGCTCAAAGACACAGATCTGGCGTTGCGTTACATGGGGGGATATTATAGGCCGCCAACGCTGTCCGAAGCCGTTTCATTGGTCGCGCGTGTGATGGAGCTGTTCGACAATCAGGACATCCGCATCATTCGCGTGGGTCTGCATGACACCTCATCAATGCGTGCAGCACTTATCGCCGGACCATGGCATCCCGCTTTTCGTGAGCTGTGCGAGGGGGAACTGATGCGCCAGCGACTGCTGCTGCAGCTTGGAGAACACGGCGGTGGAGAGATCATTGTTGCGGTTCGACCCGAGGATGTCTCACGCATGATAGGCCACAAAAAAAGGAATGCAGGCCTTTTGGCACAACAAGGCTTTCGTCTCTCAGTCCGAGCTGTTCCCGGAGAGAAAGCTTTATGGCCCCGCCTGCTGACCGCCTGACGGCAGAAAACGAAAGGAGGAGTCGTGTTGCGGCTCAAATCCCTCGATATACAGGGCTTCAAATCCTTTCCTGACAGGACAAAGCTTGATTTTGATCTCGGTGTAACGGCGGTGGTCGGGCCAAACGGATCGGGTAAAAGCAACATCGCCGACGCGGTGAGATGGGTCTTGGGTGAGCAGTCCACCCGTACGTTGCGTGGCGGGAAGATGGAAGATGTCATTTTTGGAGGGACACAGACACGCAAAGCGCAGGGTGTGGCCTCGGTGACGCTCACCGTTGATAATACCGACCGCTGTTTGGGGCTGGATGCCGATGAGGTTGCTGTTACCCGGCGGCTCTACCGTACGGGAGACAGCGAATATCGCATCAATGGCGCGATGGTACGCCTTCGGGATATCAACGAACTGCTGATGGACACCGGACTTGGGCGAGATGGCTATTCCATCATCGGGCAGGGCCGCGTAGCAGAAATTGTTTCGGCACGATCCAAAGAGCGCCGCGAAATTTTTGAGGAAGCGGCAGGTATTACCAAGTTCCGCTATCGCAAGACGGAGGCTGAGAGGCAACTCGCGATGGCAGAGGAAAACCTTGTGCGGCTGCGCGATATTTTAGAGGAGCTGGCATCACGGGTAGGGCCGCTGAAAGAACAGTCGTCTAAGGCTCAGAAATTCTTGGATTTTTCGGCTGAGAAGAAAATACTGGAAGTGTCGATCTGGATGCACACCCTACGCGAGGCCGGACAGCGCGCCGCAGCGCTAGAAGATCAATTTCTTCTGACCCAACGTGACTATGATGAGGCCAGCGATGCCGTCACGGCACAGGAAACAGCATTTTCGGATGAACAGGAGCGGGGACACGTTTTGATGGCCGAGATTGAAACACTTCGGACCGAGGCAGAACGGTTGTCTGATCAGTTGCGTGATTGGGGATCGCAAACCGCTGTGCTGCAAAACGACATCGGTCACCATCGGCGTGCCATTGAGGAGGCCAAGGGAGCCATTGCGCAGGCGGGGCGCTCCCGAGAGGAAACCGAGGCCGAGATAAAGGCTAAAATCCAAAATAAGGCGTTGCAACAAAAGGATATCGTTGAAGCACGGACAGCGCAGGAAGCATTGACACGTCAGGTTTCTGTGCTCGATGCAGAGGGAGTGGGCCGTGCTGAGGCACTCGACGCACTGCGTATGCGCCGAACCGGCGTCTTTGAAGCAATCGAGGCTGCTCGTATGGATGCGGCTTCTGCTTCCACATTACTGACTGACAGCATCTCTCGACTGGAAACCATGCAGCGGGCCGTGAATGAGTGCGCACAGGTCGTGTCACAATTGGAAACAGAGGGTGTTTCATGTTCTGAACTGCGGACACAGTTGGATGAGAGCCTGATTGAAATGGACAATGCAGCTAAGGGATATTTGCTCAAACGGGACAGTCGCCGTCAAAAACTTGATGCCCTTACGGCTGAGGATGATGTATTGGCCAAACGCATTCATGAAAAACGCCAGCGTGCTACACTCCTGACTGAGCTTGAAAAAAATATGGAAGGCTTTGCCCCCAGCATTAAATATGTGATGAAGCAGTCCAAAGTGGGTGCTCTACCGGGCGTGCGTGGGCCGGTGTCGTCGCTGTTGCATGTGAAAAGCGAACATACACTCGCCATCGAAACAGCATTGGGCGGTGCACTGCAAAATATTGTTGTGGAAAATGAGGAGACGGCCAAGCGCGCCATCCGTCAATTGGACGCAGCAAGGACGGGACGAGCTACATTCCTGCCCATGACCTCGGTGTCGGGGCGGGCGATGGATGCGCGGGATCTGGTCGGCCGACGAGGGTTTGTTGGCGTGGCAAGCGAGCTGGTTGAGGCCGACGACGCCAATGTGGGCA
>JAVVPJ010000148.1:0-3788 GCA_036655815.1 Oscillospiraceae bacterium | reverse complement strand
GGTGGCGGGGACGATCCGCTGCAAGCCATGCTGGCGCAGCTCTCGGCAAAGGGCGCGGCGGAGAATCTCGGCGAGGGAAGCGACGAGGCGCTCAATGACCGGATGGCGCGGTTGGCCGCGCAAAACACGCCCGCCGCGCCGCGTCGTGGCGGCGTGAGGAACAGCCCCTTGATGAGGGGTCGAAAGCTCGCTGCGCCTTCGTGTGGGCCGGCGACGGAGGGGTTGTATTCGAACACACAGTTGAGCATTTTCAGCGGTCCGGCTGCCCCGGCGCGGCGTCGCGTCATCGTGAACAGTCCCTTGATGCGCCGGAAATAGCCCAGGGGGGTCGATCAGGGGACAAACAGCAAACAATTTTCATTGGATGGAGAGGAGGGTTTCCCATCGAAACGATGATGTCTGTGCTACAGGAAGTGGCGCTGTATAAGCTCTCCATCTATTTAAAGGAGATCGGCTGTCAGGCTCTTGTGGACAAATACAGCAACTGGTTTGATCTGACCCTGTTGCAGGGCGAGGTTGTCAATTACCGCGAGACTGTGCGTCTCGCGGTTCTTGGCGATGACGATTTTGATCAAGCCCGCTGCTGCCGCTTGCTCACTCTGCTGGAGGATGACCCCGTCAGCCTCACGCTGCTGGAGCTGTGCGTTGCCGAGGCCTCGCTGCCATTTTTGAGCAAGCTGCTCTCGGAGCTGGATGGTTATTACGGGCTCAGTTTTGAGTTTGCCTGTCAGGTGACGAACGGTGTGACGGATGCGGATTTTTTTGATTATTCCGCGACGCGTCGGCATTTTGATCAGGTCAATGCGCTTGTGTTGAGCAAGCCCGGAGAAAAGCTGTTTTTCTGCCGACCCTTCACGGTGGATGAGCGTCTGTTTGCCTTCATCAACCAAGACGACGCGCTGGATCGGCACTTGGACGGCATCTGCACGCTGTGGGACGGCAAGGACGCGGCGACGGTGTATGCGGGGGAGGAATACCTGCCGCAAATTGCGGCGCAGTTGAAGGATTTTGACGATCCGAAGGCGCTGCTGCACATCACCGGCGCCCAAGGAGTGGGAAAACGTTTTTTGCTAAAAACGGCCTGTCGACAGGCGGGCGTGGGACTGCTGTTCACGGATTGGGGCGTCATTTTGGAGCGGGAAAAGGCCGACATTCCCATGCTCATGCGGCTGGTCATCCGTGAAGCATTGTTGAATGGCTTTGCGATCTGTTTGCACGGCGTCACCGAAAAAAACGCAGGCGCCCAGGAAGACGCGGAAAAGCTGGTGTTGCAGGCACTGGAACCGATCCGTGCAAGGGGCATCAAGACGATCGTGTTGAGCGAGGACCCCGTAAACCTTCATCCCTACGCGTTCACCCGGGTGGGGAAAGTGGAGATCAAGAATCACACGCGAAGCGAGCGCATCACCTATTGGGAGCGCTTTTGTGCGCAAAACAGCCTCGCAACCAAGCTTGACTGTGTGGCCTACGCCAGCAATTTTGTGCTTTCTCCGGGGGAGATTGAAAAGGTGGTGCTAGATCTGCGCTACCAAGAGCAGTGCGGCGCGGCGATCAGCAATGAAACGGTTGCTACCGCCTGCTACAATGCAATCAAGACCCTGCGTCAGGGCAACATCAAAAAGATTCAGAACACCTATACGCTGGAGGACCTCAAGCTGCCGCCGGAGCAAAAGGAGGCGCTGCAAAATCTTTGCAATCACGTTCTCTACCGTCATCAGGTGTACGATACATGGGGCATGGAAAAGTGCTATCCCTACGGCCGGGGCGTGTCGGCGCTGTTCACCGGTCCTCCCGGCACCGGGAAAACGATGGGGGCACACATTCTGTCCAGCATGATTCAAATGCAGCTCTACCGGATTGATCTTTCGCAGGTGGTGGATAAATACATCGGCGAAACCGAAAAGCGGCTGGAAGAAATTTTCGACACCGCCGAAAAGAGCAATGTCATTCTTTTTTTTGACGAGGCAGATGCAATTTTCGGCAAGCGCAGCGAGGTCAATGATGCCAAAGACAAATATGCCAACACTGAAACCTCCTACATCCTGCAACGGATTGAGGAATATGACGGCATTGTCATTCTGGCGACCAACTACAAGAAAAACATCGACGAGGCCTTTATGCGCAGGATTCGCTATCTGGTGGAGTTTCCGTTGCCCAACATCCGCATTCGAGAAGAGATTTGGCGCGGGTCCTTTGCCAAGCAGGTGCCGCTGCAAAGCATTGATTTCCCCTATCTTGCCCGGCAGTTTGAGCTTTCGGGCGGCAACATCAAAAACATTGTTCTCAACGCAACTTTTTTGGCGGCGGGTGAACACAGTGCTGTGACCATGTCGCATCTGCTCACCTGCGTCAGGCAAGAAAATCAAAAGCTGGGTCGTCCGATGCTGGCACAGGATTTTGCAGAATACAGTGCACTGCAACGCTAACGGCAGGCATGAAAGGGATGGGGTCCAAACCGTGCAAGGGAATGTTGTTCTGGCAACGTCCCCTTGCATTCTGATTTTTCTGCATTCTCTTCGCCAATGCATCCGCTCCCTAGATTTGCGCGGTGCAATCTGTTATAATTTTGATAAAATACACAGGAAAGGAGCACCGCCATGGAACAGTTGACACAGGGCTTTGAGTGTGTCATTGCCATTGCAGAGCAGTATGGCTTCAATGTGCAGTCCGTTCGCGAGACGCTGCAATCCATCCGCTCCTTTAGAGTGACCGTTCCCATCATCGGCGCCTTCAACACGGGAAAAAGCGCGATGCTCAACGCACTGCTGGGCAGCCACCTGCTTTTGACCGGCATCGTGGCAACCACCGGCGCGCCGACCGAGCTGGTGTATGGACCCAACAGCGTAACAGTCCGCCGAAATGGGCGCGACAGCCAAGTGGGCTTGGGTGAGCTGCGGGGTGATTTTGATCCACAGGGTGTCACGCTGCTGCACGTTTCGTTTTCGCATCCTTTTTTGCAGCGCATCTCGAGCATCAAGCTGGTGGATCTTCCGGGGCTGGATTCTGGCCTATCCGGGCGCGAACAGCTGCTGCGCGATTACCCACACCTGGGGCCACTGCGCAGCCTGCATTGGCACAGCCCACGACCGTTTTCCGCTGCGGGCTTGATCACCACCGGCACGGGCACGCTGTTCGTCAAACGTCATCACCAGCACGTGCGCCAAGCCGCGTGGCTGGAAGAAGAACACCGCCTGATCGCTCACTTGCATCGCCAGGGCGCTCCAGTGGCTGCGGTGGTCTCGAATCAACACGGCGCCACCGCCACTGCGCAAGGTGAGTGGACCTATGAAGTGCACCACGTCGCCGAGGGCCTGGACCTTTATCGCGATGCGCTGTCGTGGTCGCCGTTTCAACAGCATCAGCACGCCCTCGCCGCCGGCCAGGCGTTGGCGCGGTTGCATCAAGCGGCTGAACACTACGCCGCGCCCCAACGCCAGACCCCGGTGCTGTTGGCCAACGCGGGATTGATCCAGCACGCGGCACCGCTGGAAAACATCAACAGCGCCTACCTAGCCGACAAGGACTGGCATGCCCAGCTCAGCGAGTTGCTGCTGCCCTGGCACCGCGAGTTGCATCCATTGTTGGCCGAGCAACCGCCGCTGTGGACCCACAACGACTGGCACGCCTCCAACCTGTTGTGGAACGCCGACGGCAGCGTCTCCAGCGTGTTGGATTTCGGCCTGGCCGACCGCACGTTCGCCCTGTTCGACCTGGCCACCGCCATCGAACGCAATGCCGTGGCCTGGCTCGACCTGGATACCGGTGGCGTCGCCCGCGCCGATCTCGAC
>JAVVPJ010000147.1:0-3805 GCA_036655815.1 Oscillospiraceae bacterium | reverse complement strand
GGCCACATCGGGATCATAGATCATCATTTCTGCAGATGGCATGATCCCTTGGCGGATGATTCCCCGGGAAATGGCGTTCCCCATCGTACCCGCTCCGATAATGCCCAATTGAAGCATAGTCGTTATCCTCCCCTATTTGCTATATAGTGGCTGCCTTAATATATAAGGCACATTCGATTCGTTTTTTCTCAGTGTCACAGGACATTTTATGCGGCCTGAGAATATCACCGCCATACTGCATGCCATTGGCGTTGCAACCACCGCTACAATAAAACTTGGCCCAGCAACTGACACAATCCGGTTTTCCATAGACTGTGGCATGCGCAAATTGCGTCTTTCGCCTCATATCAATCGAACCATCTAAGACACTTCCCATTTTCCACTCGGGATGGCCCACAAACTGATGACAGGGATATACGTCACCGTCTGGCGTGATGGCCACATATTCGTTTCCGCAGCCACAGCCACGTAAACGCTTAATCGCACAAGGCCCCTGATCGAGATCGATCATAAAGTGAAAGAAATTGAACCAACCACCATTGCGTGTGCGCTCAACAATCATATCGGACAATCGATCATATTCCGCAAAGATCACAGGCAGATGTTCTGGCAGCAAAGAATAGGGAGCCGACGGATCTGCCACAACCGGCTCAACAGAAAGCTGATCAAATCCCAGCGAGGCAAGATAGGCAACATCGTTTGCAAAGTCCAGATTGTAACGTGTGAAAGTACCGCGGACATAGTATGGCTTGTCCCCTCTCTTGCGCACCAATTCTTGAAATTTGGGGATAATCACCTCTGATGAGCTGGCACCGTTGAGACAGTGGCGCATGCGATCATTCACTTCGGGCCGCCCATCTAGCGATAGAACAACATTGGACATTTCCCTGTTAATGAAGTCGATTTTCTCATCATTCAGCAAAAGTCCGTTGGTTGTAGTTGTAAAGCGAAATACCTTGCCATATTCTTTTTCCTTAGAACGGGCATAATCCACTACCTGCCGTACCACATTGAAATTCATCAGTGGCTCTCCACCAAAGAAATCCACCTCAAGATTGCGTCGTCCCTCAGAATGGAGCAACAGATAATCAATAGCCTTTTCCCCAATCTCGGCACTCATCATAGAGCGGGCACCATGGTAGTCTCCTGTAGAAGCAAAGCAGTAATCACAGCGCATATTGCAGTCATGGGCGACATGTAGGCACATCGATTTCACAGGAGAGACAGACATCAAGCTTTCAAAACGACCATAGTCATCTTCTGTGAAAAGTTGTACTGTGTCAAATAATTCTTTCAGCTCACCATAGGCCTCGTCGATCTCAGCGGGGGAATAGCGGTTCTCAAGAGCTTTTACGACTGAGGCAGGGCAACCATCCCTCAGCGGTGGCTCAAGTAGACCGGTTAACTCATAGCTCAATTCATCCATCACATGAATCGCGCCCGAGTTGATATCCATCACAATATGATAACCGCCCTGCTGGTAACGATGGATCATGATCTGTTTCCTTTCCGTCTCGATCAGGTCCAGTTTCTCTCCTGATGAGACAAAAGTCAGGCTCAAGTCCTGACTTTTGATATGTGCATTCAGTTTTCTGCGGTTACTCTTCTCTCGCACTTTTGGTTTGCAACCGTGCAGGAGGTTTTGCAAGCCGACTGGCAGGAAGCCTGACACTCACCGCAACCGCCCTTGACGGCAGATTCTTTAAGATTTGGCTTATTCAATGTTTTAACGTGTTTCATAGTTTTGTGCTCCCCTATCTTGTTTCAATATCTACATGAAAGTATATCACATTTGACAAGCAGATTCAAATACTATTTTCTCTTATGGCGAAAATTGACCCCTAAAATGCCACCGATTGCACCGCTGATGACCGAGATTGACATTTTAGTGATGGCTTGTGGGCCCATATCAAAGGCGCTGAGGCACGAAGCCAACAGCAATACTACAAAGATCAGAAAACCGCACAATGCACCCAGCAACATTCCCCGGACGCGCAACTCTCTTGCAGCCATAAACCCCGCTGCCATAGCGCCGGCCATGAGAGAGAATACTGACATGGGGCTAATCAGCGAAAATGGTATTTCCTTCCGATCCAGCATAAAGGAAAAAAGCAGCAACATAGCCATTGTCACCAATAGTCCAATTGTCACTGCTTTGAGCATCACAATCGCATATTTCTCCGATCCTTGTTCGCTTTTAGACGAATGCGCTGCACGCCGCTGCGATGTTTCCTGCATATGGCCTTCCCCCCGCCTTTTAAGCTTTACTCCAGCTTATTCGAGGTTCGGCCAAAATATGAATTATTCTTTGGCTTTCTCTTTTTTCTCAGGCTCCTTGGGAGTGGTGTTCTGGACAATGGCACCGCGTACTACACGCAGTTTGACGCGATCTGAGCCTGTCTCAATGACGATGCTTTCTTCTTTCATGCTAACAATTCTTCCCACAATACCACCTTGTGTGAGTACCTCATCTCCGATATCCAGATTGGCTCGCATTTTGGCATCACGCTTCTGTTGCTTCTTCTGAGGCATAAACAAAAGAAAGTACATCAGGACCAGCATGCCACCCAGCATGATGTAAGAGGTGATGGGGCTGGACTGTGCGGTCAATAGAGCGTAGTTCATAGTAAACATCCTTCCAAACATATGATAACATAGCCATTATACAAAAATATATGAAATAAAACAAGAGAAAAGCAAGGACTTTTCATGAACATCAAATCCTTTGTGCCAGAACCTCGACATAAGTGCTATAAAACTCCTCAAAAACCCCAGCGTCAAGCGCAGCACGAATGCGTTCCATCAGCATGTTGTAGAACCACAGATTGTGGATGACTGCCAAGCGCATGCCCAGCAGCTCTCCCGAGCGCAGCAGATGGCGCAGATAGGCACGTGAATAGCGTTGACAGACAGGGCAGCCACAGGCATTGTCAATGGGGCCTGACGCGGTTTTATAGCGTGCATTGTTGATGTTCATGATACCGCACCATGTGAACAAATGTCCATGTCGTGCATTGCGGCTAGGCATGACACAATCAAACAAATCAATGCCTCGGCGCACCCCTTCCAAAATATTAGCCGGAGTGCCTACACCCATCAAGTAGCGGATTTTGTCCTTTGGCATATGCGACTCAACCGCGTCGATAATGCTGTACATTACCGGAGCCGATTCCCCCACGGCCAGTCCCCCGATCGCATAGCCATCGAGGTCCAGCTCGGCGATATCCTGCATGTGGCGGATGCGTAGATCCTCATAGGTAGCGCCCTGATTAATGCCAAATAAAAGCTGATGAGGATTGAGCGGATTGTGTGCATTGAGACGCTCCATCTCAGCCTTGCAGCGCACGAGCCAGCGTGTGGTACGGTCAATCGAGCGTGCGGCATAGTCATATTCGGCAGGATTGGAGATGCATTCATCAAAGGCCATTGCGATGGTGGAGCCCAATGATGACTGAATGCGCATGCTCTCCTCGGGACCCATAAAAATATGTTGGCCATCTACGTGTGAGTGAAAGGTAACGCCCTCCTCTTTGATGGTGCGCAAGCTGGCCAGAGAAAACACTTGAAATCCGCCCGAATCGGTCAGAGTGGGACCCTGCCAACCAGTGAATCCTTTGAGACCGCCCAAATCCCTCACCACCTGCTCCCCGGGGCGCACATGCAGATGGTAGGTGTTGGAGAGCATGATCTGACACTTCAGATTGACCAAATCGTAGCTGGAAAGCCCTCCTTTAATGGCAGCCGCGGTCGCAACATTCATAAATGCAGGCGTCTCAAAGGTGCCATCCACCGTAGAAAAATGGCC